>JADYYL010000128.1 GCA_020853655.1 Deltaproteobacteria bacterium | reverse complement strand
TTGTATTCTCGAGCCCACTCCTCAGCACTCGCAAATGGGAGGAAGACGCGAAGCTTCTCTGCGCAAAACTCCCCGAAACGGCACGGAGCGCAATTGCGAAAGCGAATCGCTCTCAGCGCTTTCATTCTCCAGAGTTTCGACGCGCAACACAGCTCCACTTTCGGCGACATGTTTTCCGGCGTAAGGAATTCTCCCCAGAGATGCAGATCTCAGCGTTTAACGAGACGCTCTATCACCGCCTCTGGGGTCCGAGTGAGTTTCTGTGCACGGGCTCACTGAAGCGATTCAATGCCGAACCAATTCTTCGAACGATCGACGTTCCGACTATGTTTCTTCGCGGGGAGCACGACGAAGTAATGAAGGACACGCTCTCATCGTTTGCACAGCTCGTTCCGAAATCACAGCTGAAGACTCTCGCGGGGTGTTCGCACCTCGGCTATCAGGAGGAGCCTGCCGCGTATCTGCAGACGATCCGAGGTTTTCTTCGACGATTGAAGAGGACACACTGATCGTCGTTATTAAACGACGCGATGTTCTCCTTCCTCGATGCAGCTCGTTGTAGAGATGAGGCTGCTCCGCTGCCTAGCCTTTGGCGGCGTATTATCTGAACACAACGAGTACGTGGAACACTCGACATTGCGTTATTTGATCTGATACGGATCAACTCGCGTGCAGTTTTGTTGGTCCCCCCTCACGAGGTCTTCTCATGACTCCACCTCTCTGCCGACTTCGCGGCGTCATTCTCGCAAGCATTGTTCTATTCTGTTCCGCAATCCCCAGCGCGCACGGGGAGCAGCCAGGCTTAGATGAACGAGTAAGCCTCTATCGGGCGGTCAACGAAAACTGGCTTCGCGATGCTGTCATCGCTGCCGATCAATCTTCAGTGACCAGCTTTAGCATTCTGCAAGATTCGATCGACGCAGATCTCAAAGAACTCTTCGAGAAACTCGAGGATTCCGAAACTCTCGATGCAGAGGAGCGAAAGGCGGTCGACCTCTACAAGTCATACTTGAGCTTCGACCGGCGAGAAGAACTCGGAATTCAGCCAATTCAAAAGGATCTTCAGGCAATCGATCGACTCGCTACTCACGCAGCAATCGCCTCGCACTTCTCGCACCTTCTTTCCATTGGCTCATCATCCCCGCTCCTCTGGACGTCCGGCCCTGATTTTAAGGATTCCACGCGATTCGTTCTCTGGGCATGCCAGTCCGGGCTCGGGCTTCCCGAGCAAGAAATCTATCTTTCGAGTGACGATCGCTCGAAAATGTTACGGGCAACTTACAAGGCGCACCTTTCGAAGCTATTTCAACTTGGAGGATTCTCTGACGCTGAGGCGCGTGCAGCTCGAGTCCTCGCGCTGGAAACCGGGCTCGCGACGATCCAGTGGACGCCGGCAATGCAGCGAGATCAGGAGCGCTCATTTAACATCAGGACCGCCGAGCAGATGAGTTCCCTGCTCCCCTCATTTGGAGTTTCGGAGACTCTCGATCACTTCGGCATTTCCAAGAGCGTGCAAATCAACGCCGCACAGCTCTCCTATATCGAGGCGCTCGAGAAATTCGTTCGCGAGCAGCCTGTTGCGGATTGGCAGGACTATCTCCGCGCCCGGGTCCTATTCGATTTCTCGCATCTACTGTCCGGCGAGTTCCATGCTGCGGACGTGGAGTATCAAATCGAACTTGGACTCGTCACAGAGGACACTCCTCGATGGAAGCAGGCGCTCCAGTTCGTTGGGTCATCCGTTCCGATGCTCGTCGGAAAGCTATACGTGAAGCACTATTTTGATGAGGGGCAAAAGAACGATGCGGCTCAGCTGGTTCACGAAATTCGAGCCGCCGCAGCAGAGACCATTTCCAACTCCAGTCGCTTGAGTGCTGCTACGAAACAAAAGGCCCTCACAAAGCTCGAGAAGATGACCTTCAACATTGGTTATCCTGAACGATGGCAAGACTTCTCATCGCTCATCACGTCACCTGGTTCGCTCGTGGACAACGCCAAGAGCGCAACCCGTTATCAACTTCAGGATTCTTTCGCGAAGTTGTCACGCCCTGCGGATAAATCCGAGTGGGACCGTTCACCGCATGAGGTCAATGCTTTCTATGATCTAAACTTGAACAAGTTTGTTCTCCTTGCGGGGATTCTGAAGCCCCCGTTCTACAACCCGGAAGGGAGCGATGCACAGCGGTACGGAGGGATCGGCTTTGTCATCGGACATGAGATCGGCCACGCGTTTGATGACGGAGGGAGCCACTTTGATAGCGATGGTAACCTGAACAATTGGTGGACCGATGCCGATCGCAAAGAATTCAACAAAGCGAAGGATGCTCTCGTTCGCCAGGCAAATGCGTTTGAGATCCTTCCAGGCACGCATCTCAATGGTCCCCTCGAAGTGGGAGAGATCATCGGGGATAACACCGGTGCGCGACTTGCGTTGCTCGCGTTCGGCAAGGCGATCACCCGCAAAAAGCTCGACCCTGTGGAGAGTCACCGGGAGTTCTTCAGGCAGATTGCGTTGATTTGGCGAGAGAAACTACGGCCTGAATTGCAGCGAACGTTGGTTGCGACTGACCCTCACCCCCCCGGGATCTTTCGCACGGACGAGGTAGTCAAGAATCTCCCGGAGTTCCACAGTGCATGGGACACGAAGCCTGGAGATCCGATGTATCTCGACCCTTCTGCGCGGGTCGCCATTTGGTGACCATTCGAGCATGACATTTTGTAAACACTGATTGATGGCACCGTATGAAGAAGATTCAACTGCTTGCACTCGCTGGAGCAACGTTCCTCGCCCTCCCCGCAGTCGCTCATGCCGAGAGCTATGTGACGTGCGAATCGGAGAACGATGTCTATCAGCACTGCTTCGTTCGTGGGAACCGAGACATTCGTAGCTCACGAGTCGAAGTGGTGAGTCGAATGAGCAAAACTGGGTGCATTCAGGGATACTCCTGGGGCGTCGACCGTTCCGGTGTCTGGGTTGATAAGGGTTGTCGGGCGCGGTTCGTGATCGACCCGGAAAGTCGAGATTATTCAAGTTACCGACCGTACGACGATCGCGAACGGTTCGATTGGGACCGAGAGCGATCGGATCGATACGATCGATACGACGATCACAATCGTTACGGACAATATGATCGCTCGGACCACTCGCGGCGCGAACTCGAGGCAGAGCGCAAACGGCTAGAGTTTGAACGACAACAGTTGGAACTCGAAAGTCAGCGGATGGCACGTGAGGCAGAGCAGACCCGCCTTCGCACGGAGACCTGTCCGCCGAACTCTCGCCCCGGTCGATGCTCGGACGCAGAGCGGCGACGCGGGTGCAAGGATTGGCGCGTGTCACCAACACTCGGCTGCATGAGCATGCGTTAGAAGAGGAGCAGGGTAGCGCACCTTGGCATGCTTGCTCTGTTCGAATTCTCGCGGAAGCCACAAGAGAGACCGAAAGCAGAGTCAGAGATGCAAAGGATCGTCAACTGACCGCACCCCGAGCGAACGCGGCTCCGAACCTATCGAACCAGCTTCCCATCTCGGTGATGGTTCACGACCATCTCGATGTCAACAAACGTATCGCCGCTATCTCGACGGTACTGAAATCCGTCGATTGCACCGCGGCGCGGTCCGGAGTCTACGATCGATTCGACGAGCGCGGAGATATCTCCCTGCTTTGCGCGGTTCTCGGCAATCAGCATCATTAAGTCGTAGAAGACCGCAGCACCCGAGATTACCTCTTCGTTGCCAAAGCGATTACGATACTTTTCCCGGAATGATGGCGCGATCGGCACGGTGGCAAACCACGAACCTTCAATGGCGTCGCTTGACGCTTTGTCGGGAGGGGTTTGATTCATTGTCTCGCAACCAAATATCTCTCCTGTGTATCGCAGCGCCCGGGCCTGCTTCACGAGGCTCCATGGAATGTCGAGACAGTTGAAGAGGGCATTTGCTCCGCGAGATCTAGAGCGAGCAAGCAACGCCCGAAAATCTTCGACGTTGCTCTCGACTGCTTCAGCGGAAACGATGTCACCCTCTGGATAAATTTTTCGAAAACCCTGAATGACAGAATTGGCGTAGTCATTCTGCCCGTAAAAGAGGCCGACCTTACCGAGGTTTCGTCGCTTTGCCTCACGGCCGATCGCCTCCCCTTCTGCGATTCCGGAAGGGTAGATTCGAATCACAAATTGTCGGTTACTGGAGACCTTGGGATCGCTCGCCCACGCAAAGAGAAAACTCTTGTTTTTCTCGGCAAGAGGAGCGAGACCATTGGACGGAGAGGAGCCGACGGAGAAGAAGAGAGCGGGTGATTTCGTCAACCTCAGCTTGTTGTATGCGGCGATCGTTCGCTTGGTGTCGAAGCCATCATCTTCATACTGAATCTCTATCAGTAAGTTCTCCGTTCGCGCGGCGAGTTCCTCTCGCGCAAGTTCGATCCCGTTCTTACTGGCGATTCCGTAGGGTGATGCGGTGCCCGAGAGCGCGCCGATGAAACCGATCCGAAGTGGTTCTCTCGTGTCAGCGGCGGCGGCGGAGAAAGGGATGAGAGCAACCAGAATGGCGAGAAAAGATTTCATATCGCATCACCTGTGAGAGGAGAGTTCAGGAGACTTTACGCTTGGAGTGCTTTCGCTTCAAAGGCCCTTCCACTGGAGCGGAGAAGTCGAGAGACATTGATTCGCCGAGGCTGAGAGCGCCACTTCTTGCGATGATCTCGGATGCGAATGCACTCCCAACGGGAATCGCCAGCACCCCCCGACCTTCGAAACGGCGGTAAGACTCCAGCTGAATCCACGAAAGGATGAGCTCCGTTGCGGTGCGCGGGCTCCCAATCGGTCGCGCATTCTTTCTGAGGAGATCTGTCCACTCGACGCGAGACGCGACGAAGATTGGGCCGATGACAGAAATAGGCGGATCACAATGCGGCTCCGAGGGCGACCGGAGTGGTGGCGCGCCAGATAACATCACTACCTGAAAAATCGGCCGATTTTCGGGCAACACATATTTCGAGCTTGATCCCGCACACTA
>JADYYL010000127.1 GCA_020853655.1 Deltaproteobacteria bacterium | reverse complement strand
TTTCAGGCGTTGATCTTAAGTGCGATGCCATTTCTGCTGATGATCATGCTCTTTTTTATCGATCGTCCGCACATCGAAACCCTCTTCAGCACCAAGGCGGGCCTCGCCGGAGTCGGAGTGACGGTCTTCTTGGTGTTCGTCGCCAATTTCTGGATCAACCGCCTCACGAAGGTCGACGTCTAGACATGAGAACGTCCGCAATCACACTCCTGCTGTCGTGCATGTGGGGCATTCTCGTCTACTACCTCGTCCGTTTCATCTACCCGCTCTTCGCCCCCGCTCGCACAGGACAAGTCCAGTTCCGGAATCGTCGTGACGACGATCTTCAGGGGATCATGGGTGCGACAATACGGATTGCGGCGCAGATCGCACCGATGTTTACCCCGATGGTGCGTCATAAGAAGCGTGTTCACCTCGACGCTCGCCTCCGACGCGGAGCGCTTCCAATCTCCGCCGAGGAGTTCCTTGCGCTTCGATTCGTCATGGCCTTGGGATTCGTCATTCTGGGGACCGCGATTGATTTTCTCGCCCGCATTTCCCCGATGGCAACCTTGGTGCTGGGGATACTCGGATTTCTCTATCCAGCCATCGTTCTCAGACAACGCATCGCCAGGCGCGAACAGCAGATCTCTCGAGACTTCCCGGATCTGCTCGACATTCTGCAGCTCGCCGTTGCCGCGGGACTCGATTTGACCAGTGCCTTCCGCGTCGTGGTCGATAATGCTTCGCATGGCCCCCTCGGAGAGGAATTCTCTCAAGTCGAGCGCGATATTGTGCTCGGCAAAACCCGCGCGGATGCTCTACAGGGGATGGCCGAGCGCGCGATGATGGACGAGGTCACTTCGTTCGTACTTGCCATCCGTCAGGCAGAGCAGCTCGGAGCGTCTGTCGGACCGATCTTGGCGGTGCAGAGCGAGATGGCGCGCGCTCACCGCTGGCAGCTCGCAGAAATCATCGTGGGGAAACTCCCCATGAAACTCGTGGCCCCGCTCGTCATCTGCATCTTTCCGGCTTCATTCATCGTGCTGTTCACCCCATTGATCATAGACTTCATCACAAGCGGATTTTGAGAATGATCGAACTCGATCTCACTGTGGTTCAGGGAGGCAACAAAGGAGATACCCTCTCCTTTCGCCTCGATGACGGGGATTCCCTTTCGATTGGGAGCGCCCCGGGAAACGACCTCGTTCTTGCCGATCCTCTCGTCGCGAAGTATCACGCCGCCGTCGTCATCAATGAGAATGAGCGGCCATGCCTCATCGATTTTGGGAGCCAGAGCGGTACTTGGCTCATGGGTTTCCGAATCGAGGGGAAGCAGGAACCAATCACTTCCGGAGATGAAATCCGAGTTGGCTCCACGATCCTGAGAGTCGAATACGACATTCGAGGTGCGAGCGAAGCGCTCGACGCATCAAGCATCTCGAATCCGCTTCTGCACAAGTTCAAGGGCCTACCACTCCCCGTCAAGGCGCTGCTCATCGCGGCGCTCCTGCTCCTTGTGTTCGTTCCGAGTCGATCGCACACCACGCGTGTCTCGCAATCGAAAGGCGAGAGTGCCCTTGCTCAGATGAAAGTCTTCGGCTTCTACCCGGGGAAAGGCGGGGATCTTTCGCATCCGCAAGAAGTGCGATTCCCTCTTCAACCATCCGATGCCCTCGTTGAGTTCGACTTCATGAGCGATATCGGTGTGACACTCTTCGTCGACGAACTCCCCCTCACCCGACTGTCTCTCGCTCCTGATAACTGGGAGCGCTGGGCGGCGATCGTTCCCGATCATATCCGCGGAAAGAGGCGTGAACTTATCTTTCGCGCGCACAATGCCGTGGGCGTCAACGTGCAGCCGAAACGGTGGGGCGTCCGCAATGTCCGAGTCTCACAGCTGAGCCCGGCATCCCTCAAGGTCTTTGAAAAGCGCTCGAGCGATAAGCTGCTGCGTGAGGCGGCTCAGGACGCAGAAGTTGTTCGCTCGAATTCGCGCCTGCCGTTCACACTACTCCGAACGTTGCAACGACTCGTGGCGACGATGGCGGTAAGACTCGGACGGCCTGGTCGTGCTTTCGAAATAAGCCTGGCATCTGCGGAAGAGCTCTCTGGCGCTCAGCTCCGAGATTTGCTCCTTCGCAACGCAAACGGGAGCGTGGAGGAAGAGATCATGATTGACGTGATCGAGGCCATCCGTGCACTCGACGCAGAGATGTGGCGCGCCTACCAGAATCGTAAGGCCGCCGCTCTCCTCGCCGCAAAGGCAAAGAACTATCATGAAGCGCTGACGCATATCGCCGTATGGAAGCGAGTGCTCCCTGACGAAAACGATTTCCGATCACGACAACTTGAAGCAGAGGTCAAAAAGGCCCTGCCAAAGCGCGTGTTGAAGAACCCCGAGAAGTATCTTGCGACGAGCAGATAGGAGCGCACCCAATGAGTGAACAACAAAAGACGCCGGCACTTTTCGACGTCTCCGGAACGACCGGTCGCGAGCGACACGATCTCTCCGCGTCTCAGCTGATGCTCGGGAGCAGTGGGAGTTGCGCCATTGTCCTTTCAAACGTTCCCCCTCGCGCAGCGGTAGTGGAGCAGAACGCGAATGGATGCCGCGTTGCGGCGCTTGTGTCCGGCGTTGTCTCGGTCGACGGAGCCGCAATCGATGCTGGCGCGGAGAAAGCGGTCGACGTTGGCAGCACAATCGAGATTGGCTCCCATAAGCTCCGACTTGTCGCTGCATCGGAGGTCCTTTCGTTTCGACCAGATGTTCAGGTTCGGCGCGCCGATCTGGAGGAAGCGCGAGCGGCGAAGCGCTCCGGACTGATCGTCGGCGCGGCAATGGCGCTCACCGTCGCCGGATTTTTTCTTTTCTTGAAGGACGACAAGGCGGCGGCTGACAAACAGCGACGCGCCGAAATCAAGAAAGCCCAGCAGTCCGAGGCCGTCATTGAGGCACTCATCGCGCGGGGAGACGAGCTGTTCCTACACGGGAAATACGCCGGGGTGTGCTCCGGAGACAATTGCGCCGCGCCCGAAACATGCGCCAGCGCGGAGGAGTGCTTCCAGCGCGTCGTCGGAATTCAAGCCTCCGACGCCTATGCAGTGGGTCGACTGAAAGAGATCCAGGCGATCTCCGGATCGGACAATCCTGAAACCAACCAACTGCGGAATGAGCAAATTCGACAGCTTCTCTCTCGCGCCGATCGTCTCTATGGGAATGGCGCGTGGACAAAACCACCCGAAGCCAATGCGCGCGATCTGTACTTGCAAGTGCTGACCCTCGATCCTCAGAACGAGGTCGCCCGCACTCGAATCGAGGAGATTCGAGCAAGAGGCGCGGACGACGCGGAGAGCGTTGCGACACTCCTCGCGAACGCGCAAGACTTCATCCTCAAGGACGCCTACGTCTCGCCGCCAGGCGCCAACGCCTTTGAGTTGTTGCAAAAGGTTTTGGCGATCGAACCCGAGAACGAAAAGGCCCTTGCCGCGGTGTTCGACATGGCAGCCTACTCACTGTACCAAGGAAACGTTGCCCGGCGAGTGGCGGACAGTTCGGCCATGACAAGATGGTATGACACCGCTGCTGTTCTTGGCGTCGATCCGGCGTACCTGAAACCCCTGCGCGAAGGCGCGGAGCTTATGCGCGAATCAAAGTCGACGACGATCATCGTTAGTGGCCCGCCACTCGAGCCGTCAGAGAAGTCGAAGAAGAACGCCGCTGGATATCTCCATGCAGCGGATCTCGAACGTCGAGTGAAGCAGTTCGAACTCGAATCGAAATCCTCTTCAGGTTCAGTGCCTTCGCGCCGGTTCATCGAGGTCCCACAGGGCTAACTCGCGTTGTTGCCGGGTGAAAGGCACCGTTGCAACCGTAGCGGAGCAATTACAGCCGCGCACCGAAGGCCCTTTTCACTCAGGGGCATTTCGACGACGGAGAGGTTGTCCGGTGCAGACGAAGAACTCCTTCACCGACGGCCTACACAACCTGGTCGATTTTTCCATACATGTGCTAATGGAATTCTGACTCTGCTCTCGATTCAAAGACGAGCGATACCGGAGTTCTCAGCGTCTCGAGCGCTCGGACTCTCGACGAGACCGACAGTGTTAGTAGAGCCCGTCACTGGGGCGCACATGAGACGTGAGTATGATCACTCCCCCACCCCCGCACACTAGCAATATAGAGACCGTCCTCTTCGATCTGGACGGAACGCTCGTACATGTTGAATTGGAATTCTTTTTCTCGGAAGCCCATCGGCTGTTTTCCGCCCTCGAATTCGAATACATCGTTTCCGACATAGAGAACGCCTATCGGCGAGGAAATCTGTTCGAGCTCTTTCCGGCGGAGGAAAGAGAAGCGATGGCGACAAGGTTCTGGGAGGATTATCGGCACGAGGACTATCCTCATCCACGTGCACTGGAGGGGGTGCATACGGCGCTGCACGAACTTCAAAGCATGGGGCTTCAGCTTGGAATCGTAACGGCGCGAGTAGAGTCTCCCGAGCAGATTCGCAAAACGCTGTCGACGATTGGTCTCGACGAAGTGTTCCCTCTTATCCTGTCTCACGGCGTGGATGGTCCGTATGCAAAGGACAAAGTTCTCCTTGTCGACAAAGCGCTCCAACATTTCCGCTCCACCCGTGAACGCACACTCCTGATTGGTGATTCTGCGGGCGACATTGTTTCCGGGAAGCGGGCGGGGCTTGCCCTCTCCATCGGAGTGACGAGCGGCGGAATATCGCGGGAGACCTTGGAGACATTCGAACCGGACTACGTACTCGAGAGCGTCCTTGAGCTTCCATCTCTCCTGAAAGCGCTTCGGACCACGAGCGGATAGGAAAGCTCAGCTGGACTCAAGGTCGTGGGCCAAGCGATGCGTGGGAATGGCGAGCGGCAGACGACATTCGGATCCGCGAGCACCGCAGACATCTAACGAATCGAAGTAGAGCTCCTAGCTCCAGTTCTTCGGAGCGGCCCGAGATCACGGAACATATCCCCGTCGGATTTAGAACGCGTAGAAAAGAGCGAAGCCCAAGCGACGGGGAATGACTTTCGAATCCTAAAAAACGGAGTGATGTTTTGAGGGAGCAACTGAAGCAGAAACCGACCAATCAAAAAGACGGCGCATTCGTCAGTTGAAACAAGTGAGATTGCGGACCTCACTCAATCAACCACTGACGCAATGTCGCGTCTCAACAAAGAACTGCGAACCGTGAAAGAAGTGTGCAGAGACGACGGCGTCGCCGCCTCTGCACGAACTCGTTTCGCAATCACGTCCGCGCTTGAGAGCTACGAAGAAAGAGCGATGAGGCGCGCATTCCGGGCACTCACGAGCGCAACGACTTTCCGCCAGAGCAACTGTTCCAGTTCGTCGGCGACGTTGTCGATCGAACGACGGGTCTCCACGGCCTCAACGCACGGATGCAGCAGTTCGAGGACTCGAAAGGCCATCCGCTCGTCGTTCCAAATCGTCGTCGAGTGCGCATCCTCCGCCCGCGCCCACACCCCGCTCTCGTGATGCAGCGCTTGGACGTTCACCAATCCGTCGCGGTGATTGTCGTGCGCTCTGCGAAACGCTCGCATCGCGCGCTCGCCTACTTTGGGAGGAAGGTGGCCAAACAGTGCGGGAAGAGCACTGGCCAGCTGCCCCAACAGATCTCGCTCAGCCAGTTGCTCGAGGAGGAGTTCCTCCTGCGTCCGCTCGGTCGCCGAAAGCGGAGCTTCGGCGGTCGAGCCTTCGACGTCCTCGAACTCCCCTTCCTCTTCGAGACGTCCCTCCGATCGGTGCCCGAGCGGAACCAAGAGCTCGCGGTCGTCCAACTGATCGTGCGCCAAAACCTCATTCGGTCTCATCCACCACTCCTTGTCATGAAGGTTCACGTCAGCGAAGGCGGCGTACCAAAGAACCACTCTCCAGTTGCCCCCTCGGGGAGTTTCCTCGAGGGGGACGATAGAGCATCTACCCGATCACACTTCGCGCAGAGATGTATCGCGAAGACTTCGCACGGTCGACGGAGATGGTTGATTTACAGCGTGAATAAAAGATGAGCTCTCTCGCGGCGTCGCTCGCTCGTGGAAAATGTGTTTCTCCAATCCGAGCAATCGCGCTCATCGAATCTTCATCTTTTGCTCGCGCGAGTAGTAAGCGAGCTCCGCATCTCGCTTGATCTCCTTACCGCGGAAACCGACGGGAGAATCCTCGCGGAACTCAGTCGAGAGCGCAGCAATATTGGGAGTACAAAAGACCGCCCATGTCGGAAGCCAACCGCGGACGCGAACTCAGGCGAGAGTTCACGGGCGAATTCATCTCGATGCGAACAGTACCCTTCAGCTCTTAAGGTAGGGAGCGCATACTCGAAGGTGCTGACGGCGCTAGGCTATCCCCTGTGCCGCCATTAATCTTAAATACGTGGACGATCGGATCTTCTCCATTCTCTTCCACCATGAACACGCGTCGAGTGCCGGGGTCATATGTCGCGCCGTTATAACGGGCGATATTAATCTGCACATTGAAGGTCCAGATCGCATACGGCTCGAGCGATTCCGCGGTGCGACTGCCATTCTTCACTGCAACGAGTTCGTTTGCGTCGTATGCCCAAACCTGTGTCGCAAACGGAGGCGCCCAGTAGCCTCCCGTCCCACGGCAACCCACGGGACCGGTGTCTTTGTAGCAGATCGGCCCCGTCCCCTGAGAACCGAAGAATAGAACGCTGCGCGAGCCCGAGGGAAATGCCACGGCATCAACTGTCGTCGTGCAGTTCCAAACACTGCTTTGGATCTCACACGAACCTTGTTGACCCTGATAACGGATGGGATTTCCCAATGGATAGCCGACGACCTCTTTGAAGGGGACCGGGTTCGCGGAACCGACGCTCGAAGTTTGGAACACGGAAGCACTCGGACCCGCACTGGTTCTACCGATCACCGCGAGACAGCAAGCACCATTCAATGCATCTCCTCCGAGTGAAGAACGCCATTCGGAGGGAATGTAAGTCATGTATCTGCCGAGTCGGCCCGGATTAATCCCCGTTGGCGCAAAGAATCCACGAAAATCTCCCGTTGTTGCAGTGGTCATGCCGGAGTCGCCGATCGTGAACTGCTGCGTTCCGTTGCCGTCGTAGTACGTATATGAGCCGACCAGAAGCTTCGATCCGACAACCAACAACGAACCGAGTCGATCACCTGAAAGACCGGTGAGTCGACCTTCCGTAATATCCGCGAACGGTTGCAACCACGTCGCGCGTTGCATCTGCGCAACGTTACGGGTGTTGACGATCTGGGGTATCTGAACCTGGGCGACGTGGCCATGGTACCAGTCGTGGCCACCCGCGATGAGGGTTTCTCGATTCGACGAGTCGACGAAATATGTGGGGGCGCGGCCACCGTAACCAAAACGAGACGTTCCGTTCGTTCCGGACGGAAACAAAAAAGCCCCGAGATACTGGATGTCTGACTGCTGAATCCGCGGCTGCGCGCTGGGCTGCGCGATCGCATCGACGCGGCATACGATCGTGACAACGACGAGAAGCAACATCAGGCCCGAAAAACGAAGAGGTTCGGATCGAAGGCCGAGAGAACACATCATAAGTCACCTATTCGGGAATGAGGCTGATGGTCGCGGACAAATTTG
>JADYYL010000126.1 GCA_020853655.1 Deltaproteobacteria bacterium | reverse complement strand
TTTCCGGTAGTCCGTCGGAGCGGAGCGAGAGTGCGGCTTCGCCTCCGGCATAATCACGGTCTGCGCGTCCCAAGACCCATGCCGCATCGGTTCCGCGCTTGGCGTACAGCACGCCGAGTTCTTGGGGCGGGAACGTGGATTTGTAAAAACTTGCGGCAACATGAAGCGCACCGGCGGAATCGATGGCGGCACTCATCCGGTCGCCCAGCGGCTCGCTCGTGAACGGAACATTCTCGATCGACCAAGAACCTCCCGCGAGGCGCATCGCGACTTTCAGTTGGCGAACGGTCGAATCGCTATAGACAATGACGGGCAGGTTGCTCGAGCCAACGACTATCTCACTACCAAAACCGACGTCATTCGCAGACGCATCGGCGCTGCTCCGCGCCCAGCTTCCCGTTTGCCCCTGCGCAAAGCGGAGGTCTTTCAGATTTGCGTCGTAATAGCTCACACAGAAAGTTGTGGGACCACAAAGGATCGAGGAGACGCGCCCTCCGACGGAGACAGAAGGATCGACAACTTCGACCGCCCATGTCGTTCCCGATCGATACGCGTGCTTGAGACGAGCCGCGCCGTTATCAACAAAGAAGATATGTGGTTGCCCAGAGAGGAACGTCAGCGACGTGCCAGAAACGGCGGAGACCCCCGTTGCAACATCTTCGATCGCCCACGACGAGCCATTGAATTGGGCGAAGCGAACGCGCTGAGACACCGCGTTGTGGAAACTCATCGCTGGTCGGTCGGAGGCGGTCATCTGGAGCGCGAGCGCTCCTCCGTCACCGTCCACCCCAACTTCGCCGTCGAAACTGAACGCTCTTTCGAAAGGGACGACGAAGAAAAATGTGGCGAGCAGATAAAGTACGCAGAGACTTCTTGACGGTCGACAATTGAAGTTCGACACGAAGTACACCCTCTGGGAGCCCGTAAGCACCCGGAATTACAACCTAAACAACGTGCGTCGCAGGGGACAACCTTTTCACTCAGTTGAGGTATCGGAAATTCTCCTAGGCGGATTTACGATCTGAGCCGGAAAAACCTACTTCGATCAGAAATAAACTGATCGTGGGTAGTTCCCGGACGAAGCTCATTCGTCGGATAATGCGCGGCGCATACATGAGTGCGGACATCAACGATATGCGCTGAGCGACGCGAATAGGAAACTGAGCGAAGCGAAAAGGAAATCGAGCGGCTGTATAAGAGAACGTGAAAAACACGGCACCCTTTCTGCGAGCGACAACTATGCGCGCACTTTCCATCACCGCTTGTGCGGTCGGACTTTCAATATTTCTATCGGGGAACGCGATGGCTGAATTCTTGGACTCAGAGGCGGTATCGGAGAAAATTGCGAATGGAGCCGTGGTGCTTGACGTGCGAACACCCGCCGAGTTTGCTGAGGGGAGTCTCGTCTCTGCCGCAAACATCCCTGTGGGAGAGTTGGAAACCAAGCTTTCCGAAGTCGGCTCTGACAAGAATCGCGAGGTGATCGTGTACTGTCAGAGAGGTGCGCGCGCCGGAAAGGCAAAGGAAGTACTCGAACGGAACGGATTTACTCGCGTTTACAACGCCGGCGGATTCCCGGAACTCCGTGACGCTGGGCTGAAGACGAAATGACGCGACACGGCAGGATGGCTATCGGCGGACTCGAGCAAACTGGCCCCGAACGCAGGTAGCAGATCCTGGGCCGGAGTCGTCCGAGAGCAAGAAGCGAGAGCGTGTTCTGCTCTATTTCCTTGCTAGAAGAGAGCTCGGTAGCGAATCCGAATCGGAGTTTTGGCTTCTCGCGCGGCGGGACTCACTCGCAAGGTGACGAACAAAAACGGATCGCGCTTGTCACCGCCAAGCTCATCGAGAAAGACCTCTTTCCCCGACAGTTCCGCTACCCCCTTCGGGGCCACCTCGAGGTTCCCGTTGTAGCGATATTTCAACACCATCTCTTCAGATTCGGGAACGACCTCGAGGGTCGCCCGATCAATTCGCCGAGCGCTCCCCTTCCCTTCGAGAATGAAGCCAGGGGAATTCGGAGTGCGCTTCCAAACACGAAATCGCCCCGCCTGCCCAACGAGTGAGTAGTTCGGCTGTGACTCGCAATACTTCCGCCAAATCCCGTTGAACGAAATTGTTGACGTGACGTTGAGCAGATCGAGAAACTCCTCAATACCCTTGCTGCCGCGTTTTCGAAACTCGCGCGGAATCGGGTCCGCTATCGTCCATCGTCCATGATACGGGAAGGAAGCATAGAGTTCCTTTCCAGAAAAATAGGAAAGTGGCGCAATGTGGCCACCATCCTGAGAATCAAACGTTCCAGCGCCGAGCTCGTGCAGGATGAACCCAAAGAAAAACGTTCGCCCGTCGCCCCCGTGCTTCCGGATGTGTTCCGAAAGTTCGGCGACGACCGGCGGTTCAAAAATAAACGTGTCGTCCCCTCGCCCGGCGTAAACCGCGGCCACGTTCATCGGCGTAGCGGCAATTCCTCCAAAAAGCAGAATCGCACCGCACACTGCTCCAACTCGACGGACGCCAGTGCGAGACTCCAACGCCATTCTGGCGAGCGCGGTCAGCGCGAGCGCTGTCGGAACGACGAGGATGATACTCAAGATAATCACCATCCGCCGGAGCTCAAGCTGAGGCTTGAGCGCTTCCCCAACAATTGCAGCAAGCGAAAGCCACAGCACAGAGAGAGCGAATATAGCTCGAAGCCGACGATCCGGAAGCAGGGCAATTCCCGGAAGGAAAAAAATCAAGACGATGGGGTTGATACGAACGAGCTGTTCCCGGAAGCGCGAAAGAGAGCTTACGAACTTCGCACTGGTCGGCGGGTGGTTCTCTTTCACCGCGACCGGCTTCGAATCTTCCTTGGCTGCATGCGGAACGCTGCTCGTGGCGAGCGAACTACCAGCGATGAAATGCGCGAGCGGAACTTCACGAAGAAATGGGACAAGCCAGAAGGCGTTTAAGAGCAGCATGCCGAGAAGGGAGACGATGAGTATGCGGAAACGGGAGATCCACATTCCCGAGAAGCAGAAGACGACTGCCAAGGGAACGAAACCGAACACGCTGGGCAGCCACATCAAGACGAGTGACGACACCACGAGGAACGCCCCGACCATGAGGATCTGCGGCTGCTCGCGCGCAAGAAAAAGACGGTAAGCGAGACCAATCGCGAGGGGGTAGAGAAACGTGGCCACGCAAAACCCGAGAGTCCCATACTTGAGGAGCCACTCATAGAATCCCAACGTCGCACCGACGCCGAGGATCGCGGTGAGCACCGCCGTTTGCATATCTCGAGTGAAAAGCCATCCGGCCGCAGCGAGTGCGAGCGGCATCAGCACGAGGAACAAATAGGCGACGAGATAACTGTATACTCCGCTCGCGGCGAGCGAGTCCTGGCCAGTACTGCCGAACAAGAGGGTCAGAGGAAAGCCCGTCAGAAAGACATTCAAGACCGCGGTAGACAGCAACTCTCGCGCAACGTAGCCGGCATTCCAATCCGTGTTGTAGAACGGAACGCTCGGAAAATGTGCACCAAGAAGCTGAAGCCGGTAAAGGAAGCTGGGATGATCGTCGCTAAAGATCATCCGGCCATTTGCGGCGCGCAGGAGCGTCCCTAGCAAAAAGATTTGGATCACGATCGCTGTGGGAATGGAGAGCACCGTATTGAGCCAGCGCGACGACCGGATCGTCACCGCAGCAGCAGCGAAGAGCGCACCTATGACAAGAACGTCGTAGCGGTCCAACGGCTGAACGTAGAATCCAAATCGCCGGTCAAACATATCGCTGGCCAGCCACACGCCGAAAGCGCCGAGAGATCCCCAGAGGCTGTTCTCAACAATCCCCGTCGTCCCCGCTCGCCAGAGATACACGCTCAGCGCCGCCGCGATCACCAGGGCGACATATGGGATCCAGCTCGGAACGAGCGTCGCACCGTCGAGCTGAAGGAACCGCAATTCCTCGGCAGCAAGCCCAATGATCGCGAGTCCTCCAAGAAATCCGGCGAGGCTGGAAAGCGCTGGGCGACGGAGCTTCAGCGCGGCTTGTGGCTCTGGAGCGGTAGAGTGAGGCGTGATGTGCATCGAACGGACCGTGCTCATACGTGCGATTCGCCGACCGGCTCATGCGATCCCGATCCCTGTCGCGAGGGCTCCATCGCGAAGATGATTCCACCGATCAAGCCGAGTATGACGACCTTCGCCCGAAGCAGCAGTCCTACCATGAGACCCTGCGCAGAAGTGGCGCCGATGCGCTGAAGGAAAAACAAAAACGCACCCTCCTGAATTCCGATTCCACTCGGCGTCACGGGCACCATCCCCACGATGAGGACGAGAGGCACCACGACGAAAAGGCCCGCAAAGGGGGGATTCTCCCACCCGATCGCGCGGGCCGCAACATAGGTGTTCACCACCGTGAGCACGTGAAACACGAGCGACAACGCCAAGCTCGCCGCCAAAAGCGATTTGCGCTGACGAGTCACGGTGAAGGCATCATCCATCCGACGCCACAACCTCTCCAATCGTTCGGAAAATTTCGGCTGTCCTATTCTCCGAACGGAACTCACACTGAGCTGACGAGCGACACTGCTCGCCTGACGCGAGAAGGTCACCAGCGCCAGCCCGGCGGTCGCTACCCCAAGCAAGGCAATCGCCCATTCGAGTCCTGCCGTGACCTCGACACCGAGCGACACGAAGAGAACACCGAGGCCCACCATCGCAAGCAATCCCGTAAAGCGTTCGAGGTACGTCGACACAAAAGCGTCTTTCTGACGTCCGAGATGATGCCCAAGCTGATAACTGCGAGCCACGTCTCCGCCGATAAAGGACGGGGTGAAGAGATTAAAGAAGTATCCGATCAGGTAGTATTTCATCAGCCGCAACAGGGAGGCATCGCTCCCTGAGCTTCGAAGGAAGAGTCTCCACTTCAAGCAGCTCACCCAGATCATCGCGCCAGCAATTGCGAACAGTGCGGCCACCGACCAAAGGTCGATCTGCATCAGCGCTCTCGCGAGATCCTCACCTCCTGCGAAAGAGAGGAGCGCGACGAGAATACCTGCGGCCAGAAGGACGCGGACCGAACGAGTCGAGTACCAATGCGGGCGGGTTGAGGATTGAATTGAGGTCATAGCGGCTCGTTACGCGAACGCGGGGAGCTCGGGGCGTGTTCCGCGCTTTCTTCCGGAGAGGGTGCTCCCGACGAGCATGTCACGTGGATCGTGCTCCCCTCGCGCGAGCCATTACCGAGACCCCAACTTGAGCATTACTCGCTACGACGCAGAAGGAGGAATGCTGCTCTCCACGACCGGAGTTGTCGCATCTCCGGCCCCTTTTCGCAAACCGGCAGGTTCAGAAGCTTCGATCTCAGATGGGACCGGGAACTCTCCGTCGCAACAACCGAGAGCGCTTTGCGCCGCAAGCCTCTCCACCGTGCTCTTCGGGGTCGCAACGATACGCTCAAAGAGCGCCCGCGCGCGGGGCGAGAATCTTTCATGCGCAAAGCTGGATGCGAATCGACCGATGAGTTCGGCTCGCACCACTGGCTCGAGCGCTGGATTCTCCGGAGCAATACGCAGCATGGCAACGACAGCACTATGCCGAACAGCACCCTCGTCGTTCTCGAGAAACGGCTCAATCGCGGTCGCGAGGGGCGCTGCACTTTCGCCGAGCATCCCAGCACTCTCTATCGCCGCGAACTTCTTCTCGCGCGGAAGGTCTGCCAACGCTCGATCGAGAAGAGCAAGCGCTCGATCTCGGGGGAGTTCTGGGAAGATGACGCGCCCAAGCGAATATCGATCGCTCTTCAGTTCGCGAAGGAAAAACTTTGTGTAGTCGAAAGAGTCGGGAGCAAGCCGAACAAGCGACACGACAGCGAGGTTACGAATCAGCGGCTCCTCGGAACGTTCTTCGGCAAGTTGCGTGAGCGCCCCGAGAACATCCGAATCGGAGGCCCCGAGTCGTCCCAACAACATCGTGACCGCCTTCTTCTG
>JADYYL010000125.1 GCA_020853655.1 Deltaproteobacteria bacterium | reverse complement strand
CAGCAGTATCATCCTGAAGCTGCGAGATAACCCAGGTCGGACCCGTTTGGATCTTCAGGTTGTGGCCATCGAGGTAGTAAGAAACAACCGCGTTGATTTCATACTCGTTGTCGATTCCACCAAGCGCAGCGCCCACTTCGTCGTCGAAGGAGATCCAGCCGAATCGGCCAGCAACTTCCCACGCCGGATTGAAGAAGAAACCGCCTTGCGCGTAGAGACCGAAGTTGTCCACGGAATCTTCGCCGCTCGGGAGGTTATCGTCGAAGCTCGAAGCGCCGTAGAAGCCTTCAGCTTGGAACGAAGCACCAGCAGAACGGAGAGCGAAGTCAACCGTTGCACCATACTGATCCACGTCGCCAGCATCGCCTTCAGCTTGACCATAGTACGCCGAAGCGCCCATCGTGGCAGCGAAGTCCGAGGTGTTCATCGGATCGCCTTCATACGAGCGATCGTAGTCGCCAGCGAGATCGAAGCTGATGCCGTAAACGCCGATGACCTTGTTATCAAGACCGCCGGTGTTTTCGCCCTCTTGAACGCCACCGACGTTTGAGAGGCCGTTGAAAACGCCAACTTCGTGCATGCCGACATCACCCACCTTACCGAAGAATCCGACCCCAGCTTCACGGCCGAGATTGAACGCCTGGGTTACACGGGCAGTATCGATGAACTGAAGTGACCAGTAAGGAACGTTCCACTGCAATCCAGACGGAGTCTTGTATTGCCCCATTCTGAATCCATACTCTTCGCAGACGTGCCAATTGAACACGGCGTCGAGGAGTGTGCTTCCTTCGTCATCGCTTTCAGTGTTGAAGCTACCGAAGTCATTCGTCACCAACCAGCTGAACTCTCCATCCAGCGTTTCGCCGGCGAGCTCAAGTCGGGTGTTACGAACATCGAAGCTTGTGTTGTCGGCGCGCGGATCACCCGACTTATTGTCGAAGTCATTCACGGTGAACAACGTTTGGAGTCCGACGTTCGCTGCGAGCGAAGCGTTACCGAAATCCATTTTCAAGCCGTCGTTATACGTCACTTTTGCGGGGGCAGATTCCTTTCCACCAAGAACGCCGCTTTTCTCTGCCAACAACTCGTTCAGTGGCTTCGCTTGCGAAACCGCTGGTAATACGAGCAGGCTGGCAGCTGCGATGAAACTCAATTTACGCATTGCTTCCTCCCAATCGAAGATACAACTCTGTTTTGACGCGTCTTTACTCTTCCGAAAGCTTACGAGTGCTTCCGTCCCCACTCTCTACCCTCAAAATTTGAGAGTCGCCACCACCCAAAAACTCAGCACAGCCGTAAACATCCAGAACGCCGAAAAGTAACATCGAACTCGTAACTGTGCACGCGAAACGAACTTCTCCACAAGCAAGCGCCAAACGCGAGAGACATTATACGATGTCACCACGGCAACGATCGCTCTCCGAACCCGCTTTTTTGTGGTTAAAGCTTCATGAAGTAAAAGGCGACTCGGAGCATATATACGGCATACCGGTTCGCTGCGAAGGCGGCCGCGGGAGGGAGCAACATGGACCGACCATACGAACTCATCGAAGCAAGCGACGATGAGGAGCTTCAGCTCCTCTCGGAGACGGTGCGAAAGTTCGCGCGCGCGCATGTTGCGGTGACGAGCGAGGAGTCCGTCGGTTACCGCCGAGAGATATTCGACCTGATGGCCAAGTCTGGGCTGACCGGGGCCGCGATATCAGAGGCGCTCGGTGGAACGGCGATGTCGTCTCTCGCCACATCGTCCATCATCTTCGAATTGTCGCGAGTGCAGCTCGGGCCCGCAATTTACCTCTCTGTCCACTATATGGTGAGCAGGCTCATCGAGACGTGGGATAGGGCAGGTCGCCACCATCCGACACTCCGTGATCTCGCTGCCGGCAAATCGCTGGGTGCGTTCTGTCTCACGGAAGCCCCCGCGGGTTCTGACGCTGCCGCACTGAAGACGCAGGCAACAAAGCTCACTGATGGCTATCGAATCGACGGCGAGAAGATCTATATCACCAGCGCAGGTCACGCAGACGTCTACCTCGTGTTCGCCCGCACCAGTGGCGAAGGGAAGGAGGGCATCTCTGCATTCGTGGTTGCAAAAGACACTCCCGGGATCTCCTTTGGCGCGCACGAAAGAAAGATGGGATGCGAGGGCGCGCCGATAGCCTCCGTCCGATTCGACAACTGCATCGTCCCGCCGAGCGCCCTCCTCGGCGACGAAGGAGCGGGATACAAGATCGCGCTCTCGGGACTCAGCGCCGGGCGAATCAGCATCGGAGCAGCTGCATGTGGACTCGCCTCCGCCTCGCTCGAGCTCGCGACTCGATACGCATCGGAGCGCCGACAGTTCGGCTCGGCAATCGCTGAATTTCAGGGCATTCAGTTCATGCTCGCCGACATGTATCTCCGACTCCGCCCTGCCCTTCTGCTCGTTCGCGACGCGGCGAACAAGCTCGATCGAAAGGCGCCCGGAGGTGAAGAGCGTCTCGCCTCGTCGGCGGCGAAGTGCTTTGCGACTGACGCGGCGATGTTCGTTACGACGGAGGCGGTACAGATCTTTGGCGGAGCAGGCTATCTGAAGGACTATCAAGTGGAGCGCTTCATGCGCGACGCGAAGATGTTGCAGATCGTCGAGGGCACGAATCAGATCCAGCGTTCCCTTATCGCACGTTCCATTTTGAAATAGTCGCGGCGGCACCATCGAGTGCCGAGCGTTCATAATTTCGGGCCGCCAGTGCGGCGCACTGAAAGCTCGAACCGCCCGGAGAACCATTGGAGAATCAACCGATTACTCATCTGCCCGAGACTGTTCCGTCCGAGATCGATGCAATCGGCAGCATGAAATGTGACTTTTCGTCGAGAGCCACGTAAACTTCGCGCTCCAGTCCGATCTCTCCCCTCTTTTTTCTTGGGCAGGAGCAGTTCCTGTTTTCCATCGTGCATCCCGCACGAGAAGGAGGTTTATGGCTCAAGGATTGAGCGCTCTCGCCGGTATCCGTTACGTGCTGAACGAAGCCGTGGAAAAGCCTGACTTCGACGAACATCGGGCGCGATTTCTCTCCCGGAGCTCGATCGACCCGTCAGAAGTCGCCGTCGAGGTCACTCTCGAATCGACTCGAAACGGAAAGCTCGTCGGCGATGGCGGTGCCCACGATCTCAAGTGGTACCTCAAGTCCCCTCTGTTCCGGGGCCTCTCGTTCGTGTTCACCCCCTACGACTATCGCACCAACTTCTTGCTCAAGTCGGCAATCTCGGAGTCACCTGAGCTCGCCGCCCGCTGCAAGGGAGTTCGGATCAACCACGTGGGGATCTTGGAGTCCCACTTGGACCCGAGGAATTCCCTCACCGACGACCAAGGCATGCACTCGTTCATCGCCGAGTATGGGATCGTCCCTGCCGTCGTGAGCCAGGCGCTCCGTTCCACTTCGAATGACGACCCACCGCGGGCGCTGTCGTTCAACATCGGCCGTGCGAGTCCAGTCACGTTTGCGAACTGGGCACTCGCGCTCCGACCTGGCGATGTCGCCCTCTGCGTGTTCGAACTCGAGTGGAGCGGCCAATCGCCACAGTACGACTTCTTGAGTGACTACGTCGGCATCCTACTCAACCCGACGCGTCGGTCTCGCGTCGTGCTGTGGGGCGAGCCGCACCAGTTCAAGATCTTCGAGATGATGAGGTCGGAACGCGCGCGCGAAAGTGCGTAGATCCGACGTGTGGGAAGAGGAGCGGTCTGACCGACCAATCTCCGAAAGGTTCTCGAGAACTGCTCCTTCCCCACTTTCTCTCTGATCGAGGAGCAGTCTAGTGCTTTGAAAAGTAAGTAGTAGGCTAACTTGTCAGAGCACTCGTTTTTCCAGGAGTTCGGAGTTACTGCGTCAGGGTGTCGATCTCGATGTATCGGCCAATCGCTTTCAGCAGCCGTTCGGAAGGACACGGCTTTGTCAGCACCTCATTGCAACCCGCTTTGATCGCTTCCTGATGAAGCTCGGAGTCGTCCACCGCAGTGAACGCAAGAATCGGCGCCACGATTCCGGAAGAGCGAAGCAATTTTACCGTTTCGACACCGTTGAGTTCGGGCATCAAGAGGTCAACGAGCAGGAGGTCCGGCTTCGCGCGAACACAGTAGTCGACCGCACTCCGGCCATCGGCACAACGACTGACGACAAATCCCTTCTTCTCAAAGAGAAAAGCAACAATATCGAGTGCGGTGACGTCGTCGTCGACGATGAGAATGTTCTGGGCCATGTCGAGTAGCTCGCTTTGAGAGGATTGACGTTGCAAACAGGCTACACGTTACCTGTGTGCTCATACCGAAATCGGGCGATTTCTGAAGACTTTCGCTCCGTCCCCGTGTGCCGCTGGCCTAGAGAGTGACAGCAAGACGCCGATCAAGGGCGTTTCACCGACAACAACTATCCGAATTGAGGGCACTTTCGAGGGCGGCGATATACTGCCCTCAAGTCATTGAGGATCCGCAACTTTCACCCGAATTGTGCCATAACAGGATTGGTGTCGATGGTGAACTGAATTTCTATGTCGCTCGATTCACTAATCCCGAGCTTCGGGATCGGTGATCGTGTTTGAGCAGTCGTTCGCAGCAGAACTGCGCCAAGAGATGCTTCCGCCGCAAGCTTACGCATCGCCACCGGTTGTTAGACGTTCTTTCCGTTTGAGATAGAGGAATGGACGCACCGCAGATTGAAAGGGAGATATGAAAGGTTTGAGTCGTCATCACGGGACTACGTTTACGTCGCTACTTCTCGGCGCCGTGATACTCCTCACCTCTGGTTGTGCCGCCGCTCGTCACATCGCGAGTGGAACGATCTCTATCGGTAAGTCAGTCGCGAACACCTTCATCCCCTCCAAAGTCACCTCTGCGGGATCAAAGGTCGCCAGCGGAATCGTCGATACGACAAGTTCCGCCGTTTCGAGCGTTGTCGATACCGGGATGTCCGCATTCGAATCGCCCCCCTCCTTCCCCGGTCAGGAGAAGAAAGAGAAACCAAAGGTCGAAGAGAAGCTTCCCGTCGTTCGAGTCCCCTACGTCGATGAGCAATATCTTTCGAACCAACAGCAGATCGATCGCGCGCGCGAGGAGCTGAATAGCCGATCCAAGTGGCAAGATCGCAAACCCGGAGTTCCTGTACCGGATGCTCCAGCCGCCCCCGCGCCACCCTCCAACCCCGTCACCACTGAAGCCGTTGTCACCGTCGGATCGTCCCCGACTCTCCCTGTACCGACGACTTCCACCGAACCCAGTTCTGCCACCCCCACCGCAGAAACATTGCCCGCACCCCCTTCCCCTGTCCAGCCGCATACCACCGGACGCGCTATTACCTACGGCGCGGTCTCCTCGGCACCCCAGTGAACGCCGAGAGATGGATTCCGCAAAAGAATTTGATTCGGAACCGGCATTTCTCCATACTCTCATCTGAAAAGCATTTTCGGTTTCCCAATGAACTTCCTGACCGGATCGACTGGTGTCCTGGGCCGCGATTACCTGCGGACCGCGGTTCTCTCTCGCCCTGAAGAGCGATATCGCCTCCTGATGCGCGGAGAGTCCCCAGCCGCAGCGGAAGAGCGCGCAAAGGAGCTCTTCACGTCGGTCTTTGGAGCCGGGTCACACGACTCACTTCGAGAGCGCATCGAAGTGGTGCCGGGCGATGTGTCGCTCCCGAGGCTCGGACTCGGCGATGGTCAGTATGATCACCTCGCAAGCACCACCAACCGGATTCTCCATTTTGCCGCCGATACCCGGCTCAACGTTCCGCTTGAAGACGCTGAGCGCACGAATATTTTCGGCGCGTCGCAGGTCATCGACCTGGCTCGCCGCGCGAATTCATTGAACCCAAGTTTTGAAGGGCTGTTCCATCTCTCGACGGCGTATGTCGCTGGCGATACGAGCGACACCGTGCGCGCCTCGGATCTTCGTGTTCAAGGCCCGTTCCGCAACTACTACGAACAGTCGAAGGCACAGGGTGAATCGCTGGTGCGGGAAGCGGGCAAAGAGATCCCGATCTGCATCTTCCGACCCAGTGTGGTGATCGGCCAGAGCACGACCGGCCGGACCTCGAGCTTTAACGTGATTTATCCGACCGCGCGGCTGATCGTGAACGGCATCGTCTCGGTGCTTCCCGCGATTCCATCTACGCCGTTCGATCTCATTCCCGTCGACTTCGTCAGCGGATCCATTGATTCGCTGGTGCACAATCCGCACCGCAGTTCGAACTGCTACCACATTTGTTCTGGCGTGGGCCGCGAATCGAGTCCGAAGGAGATCATCGACTGCCTGATCGCGACGTTCAACAAGTATCGCGCGCGTGGGCGTCGAACAATTGTCAGCCCGGTCTATCTCGCTCCAGAGATGGTCTCACGCGTGTATCACGCGGTTTGCCGCGCCTGCGACCACGTCCGAGCGCTCGAGCGGATCCTCACGGATCACGTCGACACTGTGAAGCACATCCTCCCCTTCCTGCCGTATCTGATCCGGAATCCGCGGTTCGACACGACGGAGACGACGAACGATCTCCCGGCGACGCTGCGCACACCGCCGCTCTTCGATCTCTATGCCGAGCGGATCTTCAAATACTGCTTCGATACCAACTTCGGGCGCCGCTTGAATCTCGGCACCGAAGAGGAAGTCTACGCGTAGGTCTTTCCCGAATTGCGGGAACCCAGTCTATTTGGCCGAGCGTATCCCACTCCTCGCTCAGAGCAATCCGAGGTAAATGCTCGCGACCACGCCCAGGGTGAATATCAGCGGCAAGGAGGACGAGACCAATCCGAATACCACCCCTGAGGAACGTCTTCCGCTCCTTCGCTTCGCTCTCAACACGAACCCCAGGCCGACGAGGATCATCGCGACGGAGGTCACGATCGCACCTCCGAACAATTTACCTGAGGCTTCGAGTTCGCAAAAAAGACAGTTCAGCTCGTTCAGCTCAATGCACCCCCGACACATGGGCTCCTGAACGAGGGGTGTAAAAAAATAGGTGAAGTAACCAACGGTCGCGAGAAAGATCATCGCCGCAACCGCGTATGCCACCTCGCCACCGGATGCCTCTGGGCGGGCTCTGCCGTATTCCAAACTTGCTGTCGCCATCATTGCTCAACCTCTTGTAAAAAACCGACCCGCCGATCTCGTACCTAACCGTTATCTCAGCACCCCGTTGCGACCCCTATCGAATTTCGGGGAGTCGCCCGCCTCCCACCTATCTTGCCCAATGCCCGTAGTGCTTCGCGAGCAATCCCCGGCGCGCAATATTTCCGACCCAACCTCGCGGCTTCCGTCAATTCTGACATCGGTCGAGGCCGATCTCTCATCGTAATCGGGCATGACCCGTGGAGGGGCTTGGTCAGGGGATAGCTTATGCTGCCTCACTCCTTTATACTGGGCATTCGGGCGCGCGAATTTGCGAGCCATAGATTTATCGGTCGATTCGTAGGGAATGCAGTTCGTTCCCTCAGACAAACAGCTTCTTGAAGAGATCTTCGAGTTCGAATTTTTGAAGGAGATTTTTCCGTTTCTCGTAATTATTAAACCGGCGCGTTGGATTGCTTCGCGACCAGTTGAGAGAGATTTCAAATTACCTCTCGTAGGAAAAAGATTTCAGAATTGAAGGATGCAGACATTGGTGTTTCCGGGACCTAACGATCTCGCATATCCATTTCGCGTCGTGCTCCTCTCCCCGAGGACGTGACTGAACCCCTCGCGGCTTGTCCGTGAACTGTTCGTTGCGCTCGGGATGTCGAAAGTCTGTCGTTTCGCCTACGAGGCTTGAGCACAGATGCTCAGGCGGTTCTCGTGCTCATTCTCTCCCTGGCTGCTTCTGCGTCCTCTCCGCGCCTTTGCCGGAGGCAGACGATTTTCATGGCCCGTAGAATGCTTATCAACGCGATCGACCCGGAAGAATGCCGGGTTGCCATCGCAGAAGACGATCAGATCATTGAGTTAGAGACCGAGCGAGCAGACCAACAACAGCTCCGAGGAAACATCTACAAGGCGGCGATCACTCGGGTTGAACCGAGCTTGCAGGCCGCGTTCCTCGATATCGGATCAAACCGAAACGGTTTTCTCCAGATCAACGACATCAACCCGACCTATTTCAATAACTGGCCGCCAGAAAACGGTCCGTCGTCCCCGCGTGATCGGCCGGCCATCCAGGATGCGCTCCGCTCCGGACAGGACTTGGTCGTTCAGGTGGTCAAAGACGAGCGAGACCTGAAGGGCGCGACGCTTACGACGAACATCTCGATTCCGGGCCGTTATTTGGTGCTCGTGATCGGCAATCAACGGGGCGGCGTCTCTCGCAAGATCAGTGACGAAGGTCAACGTTACCGCCTCAAGCAGGCGATCCAAAAGTTACAGATCCCGGCCGGGATGAGCGTCATCGTCCGCACCGCGGGGATCAACAAGAGCAGCGTTGAGCTTCAACGCGACCTCGACGCCCTTCTCGAGATCTGGAATGAGGTCGTCGAGAAAAGCTTTGAACCGGGCGTTCCGCAGATCCTCTACAAAGAGAGCGACCTGACGATCCGCACCATCCGCGACTATCTCACGAACGAGATCGACGAGATCCTCATCGACGACGTGGAAGTGCACCGCCGGGTACTGGACTTCGTTCAGCGCACCATGCCGCACTTCGTGTCGCGGGTGATGTTGCACGACAAGCCTCAGCCACTCTTCGCCCACTTCCACCTCGACCAACAGGTCGAAGCCACCAACCAGCCGGAAGTGACCCTTCCGTCCGGGGGCTCGGTGGTCATCAACGTCACCGAGGCGATCGTTGCCATCGACGTGAACTCCGGCCGCTCCACGGGCCAGTCCGACGTCGAAGAGACCGCGTTCAACACGAATAAGGAAGCGGCCGACTGCGTCGCTCGACAACTTCGGTTGCGCGACCTTGGCGGACTGATCGTGATCGACTTCATCGACATGAACGACAAGCGCCACAAGCAGGTCGTTGAACGCGTCCTCCGCGACGCGGTGCGCTACGACAAGGCGAAGGTCGAGATTGGAAAGATTTCGAAGTTCGGATTGCTCGAGATGTCGCGTCAGCGACTCCGGTCATCGCTTGTCAGCCAGAGCCAGATGGTCTGCCCACACTGCGCCGGTCGAGGCCGTGTTCGCACACCTGAATCTGCGGCTATTGAGGCGCTTCGGAAGATTCAAACGGTCATCGCTGCCGGCGGCGTGACTGAGCTGAAGGTTCGTATGAGCCCAGCGGCAGCGCTGTTGCTCCTGAACAACAAGCGCCAAATCCTCGCGAGACTCGAGCAGGAAGCCCACGCGTCGATCCTGATCTACGCGGATGGCCGGATGAAGCCCGAGGAGTACGAACTCGAACTCGTCCACACCCGACGCGAGGGCGGCGAGCACGGTCCGGAGACCGTGGTCCGCTCCGCGTTTGAACGCGTCGCTCGTCAGGAGAGTTCCCCCCGCCGATCGGAGGGAGGACGTTCCGAGGATGGGCGTGACTCCGATGATCGCGGAGGTCGTAACCGCTACGGCAATCGGGGCAAGAACCGAAACAATCGACGGGGCGGAAAGTTCCGCAACGACAATCGTCGGCACGCCGGACCAGCAAACTCCAGCGACGAGCCGCGTGACACGATCCGACCGACGCCTGAGCCGGTCATGGACGATCGCGAACCGGTGATCGCTCCGGCAATCCGCGAAGACGACGGGCTCTAGCGCAATGACGAGCTCCGATGAGGAGCTCGTCTCTCCCTCCCCGACGACCTCTGCCATATCTCGTACATCCCTGTGCCAGCTCGCGCTCTTATCGGTACCCGCGACGCTCACTTGATCGATCTCAAGAATAGTTCACTCGCTGATCAATCGCTTCGGCTCCGTCGCCGTCTGTATCCACTCGCGGAAACATCACCGGCCAATTATGCGCCGTGAAAATGCATTTCACGCGAGAAACTGTCTTGTCGCTCGCAACGGCGCGATGTTAGTTTAACTTGGTTGTAGCGAGCACACGCACAAAGCAGTCCAGTGATCGCAGTTGCGATGGCTGCTGGGGATAATCCTTCCAAGTTTCGGATCTCACATTATGGCGAACGAAGGAGCGCAGCTTGCGCGACTCATCAACGAAGCAACCGCTACGGCCGGACACTCGAACGCGACGATGGACGCTGACATCGCCGACTTTATGGCGCGTTCGTCGGACAAGTCCGGCTTCGGCGCACTCCCCGCGGAGCCGACCACGGGACTCCGAAACACGCTGAACACGATTGCCGAACTCATCGCCAACACGGTCGAAGCATACACCGCCGGCGTGTTCCTGGTTCGCAATGACGCCAAGTCCGGACAGAAGCCCTACTTGGAATTGGTCGGCGTTCACACGCTCAGCCGCGAACTCGTGTATTCCGCCAAGATCCCCGTTGGCAGTGGGATCGTCGGCTGGGTCGCACAAACGAAGCAACGTGTCTCAGTCTGCCCGTTCGAGCACGACTCGCGCACACTGCTCTACTACCGAGCCGACCAAGATCTGAAGAGCTTCTACGCGATCCCGGTGCTCAGCGAGTCGAACCAACTCGTCGCCGTTATCACCTGCGATAGCAAGCGCTCTTACGCATTCTCCAAGCTCGCAGAAAAACTCCTCTCGAGCTTTGCGAAGCACGTCTCCAATACGCTGTCCTTGTTTGCGGAGCTCGGAACCGTGGCGGAAGTCCACACGGACCACGAAGAGCAACTCGTTCGGGACATGCTGGAAGTATTCCGCAATCAGCCGAACGAAGAAGCGCTGTTCTCCGCTGCTTGCGATCTCGATGAGCGTCTCGTTCGCCGCGATGCTCTCGTCATTCTCGCGCTCAACGAAGGCGGGGTCGGCGAAGGGACGTTTTACTCGAACGCGAGCCAAAGCTCATCCGGGAACCGCCTCCTCGACATCGTCTGCAAGCATAAGCGAATCATCTGCGGCGATCGCAGTGTGCACGCACTGCCGACCGACGATCAAAAGAAGCGCTCGTTTCTCTCCGTTCCGTTTCACGTTCTCGACAAAGAAGCTGGCTCGTTCAACATCCTCAGCATGCCGAACAGCCCATTCCTGCAGCGCGAGATCACCAACGTCGAACGGATCGCGAAGGTCTTCGGGCGAGAACTCGAGCGGGTGCGGCTCCGCATGAGCGTAACAGTTCAGTCGAACCAGCTCGGCATCTCGTCGTGGCAAGGCTTCAACATCCAGTCCAAACTCCTCATTCGCGACGCACGAGCGAAGAACATCGGCGTCACGTTGCTGCGCGTGAAGTTCCTCTGCCTCGAAGAGCTGGAAGCTCGCGCCGGTGTTGGCATGGTTGAGCAATTCCTTGAGCTCTCGATTCGACTCGTCAACCAAGTGAAGCGCAACGACTCCGTCGCGTGCGCGATCTTCGGCCCTGAGATTCTCATCTTTACGCCGACCGCCGAGGCGGACAACACCGCTCGTCGCTTTCGTAGCCTCCTCGAGAAGTCGGCACCGAACCTCACCCCATCGGGAATGACGAACGCCTCCATCGGCTGGACCAAGTTGATCCGCGAAGGCGTCCTGATCTCCGGCGCGACGTATCCCGTCGACGGCGAGACGCTCAACGAACTCGTTGCCGTCACGCTCGACTGCCGAAAACAAGAAGCGAAGAAGCTCGAAAATCGGGCTCCCGCGACAAAGTCTGAAACGAATGCCGGTGATAAGTTAGGGAGAGCGGTAAATGCTTGAGATTGCGGACTCGGATGTCGCGGAAGCGATTCGACACCATCATATGATCGACGACGACTACTCACTGGGCGACAATGCCTACGGCTTGATTCAGCACGATCTGATTCGTCCCGGCGCGCCGCAGAAGCAGCCGACGGAGAAGTTCCTGACGCTCAAGCAGATGCTCAATAGCTGGGTCGGCCAAGACCTCGCGATGGACCTCGGCACAGCGAACACATTGATCTACATCCGCGGCCAAGGCGTCGTCCTCAACGAGCCAAGCGTCGTTGCCGTTCGCGAAGACGACGGACACGTTGTTGCCGTCGGACGATCCGCGAAGCAGATGTATGGGAAGACCTCCAATCGCGTTCGCTGCGTCCGCCCGTTGAAGGACGGGGTCATCGCCGACTTCGAGATGACCCATCTGATGATCAAGCACTTCATTGAACGTGTGACGAAGAAGTGGCAGCTCCGCAAGCCACGCATGATCGTCAGCGTTCCGTCGGGCATTACGATGGTCGAGACGCGCGCGGTCATGGATGCTGCGATGAGCAGCGGCGCGCGCCAGATCCATCTCATGGAAGAGCCGATGGCTGCGGCGATCGGCTCCGGTATCAGCGTCCAAGATCTCGGCGGGAACATGATCGTCGATATCGGCGGCGGCACGACGGAAGTCGCGGTTATCAGCCTCGGCGCGACTGCGTATTCCGAGTCGGTTCGAATCGCCGGCGACGAGATGGACGAAGCGATCGAGAACTTCCTTCGCCGCGCATTCAATGTGCAGGTCGGGATCTTCGAAGCGGAGCGGATCAAGCTCACCATCGGATCGGCGATGCCGATGGCCGAGAGCCGCGAGATGAAGATCTATGGCCGGGATCTCGCCACCGGCGTGCCGCGCGAGATGGTGATCGATGACGCTATCGTCCGCAAGGCGATGAAAGAGCCAGTGAGCGCCATCGTTGACGCGGTCGTCCGCGGACTCGAGCGCACGAGCCCGGAACTCTCAGAAGACATCATCAAGCGGGGCATCTACCTCGCCGGTGGTGGCTCGCTTCTTGCGGGGCTTCCCGAGCGACTGAGCCTTGAGACAGGTCTTCGCTTCGTGCGAGCCGCGAACCCCCTGACGGCGATCGTCCGCGGGGCTGGCACGGTATTGGAAGAGTTCAAAGACTATCGCGACGTCTGCATCGCGTAAGTTCGACCCTCGAGCGTAGGCCTGCCAAGCATCCGGTGCCGGAGCTTCGCAGGCCTTTCCTTTTTCCCGTTCT
>JADYYL010000124.1 GCA_020853655.1 Deltaproteobacteria bacterium | reverse complement strand
TTCCAGCCACCCTTCCACTTTTTTCAACCAACTGGTGATTCGACAAGATGCAACGCTCCATCACGAATGACCGCTCGACAACCAAGCGGAAGTGCGACATTTCGCCCGGTGTGACCGGACGGAAAATCGGCAAGCACCGGATACTGGCTACTGCCACGATAGTTGAGAACGATGTCGTTGATGACCCAATCCATGTCTGGGGTGGTCAGCGAGCGGCACGTGGAAAAATCTCCGAACACAAGACCAGCGAGGTTTTCGAGCTTGCCTGCAGCCGCAAGTTGGAGAAGCATCCGATGGATCCGATACGGTGCTTCGTTGACGTCTTCGATTACGAGGATTGCGCCGTCATACATCACGTCCCAAGGCGTCCCGAGCAGGGTCTGCAACATGGAGAGATTCCCCGCGAGTAACATCCCGCTCGCCTCTCCTGCGACGACCGCTCTCGCCGGATACGATCGGGGAATGTCCTCGCCCTGTAAAAGCGACAGGAGCGACTCGACGCTCTCGTCCGCCTGGGCATTGGCATCCGCAAACTCGCCTGCGACGAATGCGCCATGCACCGCAGGAATTCCGCAGCGCGCAACGATATTCAGCATAAGCCCGGTGACATCGGAGTAACCGACAAGGAGCTTTCCCGACTGGCTCACTCGATTGAAATCGATGAGCGGCAGCACCTGCGCGGTGCCGTACCCCCCGCGAACGGTCAGGATGGCATCGACCGAGTCATCGTCGAGTAACTCATGAAAAGAGTTCGCACGCTCTGCAGCGCTTGCGCTTCCGAATCCACGATCAGTCCGCTTGAAACTCGACGACGTGTCGCCCTTCACCACCGGCTCAAATCCTCGTGCACTGAGCGCGGCGACCCCCGCGTCAACACGCGACGCATCGGCGGCGGATCCTGGCGCGAACACTCCGACTCTCCCGCCGAGACGAAGGCGCCGACCAGGGCGCTGCGACGTTCCAAATGTTTGAGGGAGAATCATAGGGCGAAAGCACACTCTTAAAATCGCCCTCTCTGCGAGCGCGAACGTAAAGGTCAGCAATTGTTTCTCGCACCAACAGTGTCCGGCGCGCAGGAGAAAACGTGAACGACGATCCGCGACACGAAGTTCGAGACCACCGCTCGAGCAGGCATCGCCGAATACTCACCGAGAGGGGCAACTGAACACGGTCCGCCTCCACGAGGTCGCGGTGGAAACTTGCTCAGACGTTCCGTCGCTGATGAGCGAGTTAATTTTGCAGATCGCCTCTGAAAAAGCTAGAACTTGGGTGCCCTTCAATGCCTTGATCCGTCAGCGTGCTTTTGTGGATTGCGCACTGGGGGCGCGAACAATTCCACGCTGCTGTTGGGCGCTAATGCTGCGACAACCAAGTGAGGGGCGTTTCTCACAAATTCCCGCTTCGCGGGGAATCCACAAAAAACGCCGATGACTGAGTTCAGAGCAGCCAAGAGATAGAAACGAGTGCTCTGACAAGTGAGCCTATTCATTACTTGTCAGAGCACTCGCTCACTCAGTGGACATACGAGTACAATGAGCTCCCTTTCGCCTCTCTCTCCACACTGGACGCTCGACCACGTTGGGATCGCAGTTGCCGATCTGACCCGGTCGCTCGCGATCTATCGCGACATTTTTGGCATGGAGATAGAGCTGCGTGAACATGTCCCGGAGCATGCGGTCGACGTCGTATTTCTTCGCTCAGGCGCCACGTCTATCGAACTGATCCAACCGCTGGAGGGCAATTCCGCGCTGAAACGATTCCTCGAACGACGGGGTGAAGGCATGCACCACGTTGCATTTGCGGTCCCTGACCTTGCGGCAGAGCTTCGCCTCCTGGACGGACGCGGGGTCGTCCTTATCGATAAGTTGCCCCGTCCGGGATCACGAGGATGTCACGTCGCGTTCCTCCATCCGCAGTCGTGCGGAGGAACTCTTATAGAGCTTTGTGAGTACCCAAAGCCCTCATAACAGACCTACGTCACTTCCGAACCCGATTCCGACACGACTGGTCGGGAATCTCTATCCGAAAATCCCGCAGCGTAAAGTTGTTGCCGTTTCGTGCCGTTAGAAGAGATAGATGCTGCTTGCTGCATCCGCGATCGTTCTCAGCGTCCATTCCGCCTCAAATGGCTGAGTGACTTGAGTTAAAGAGAGCGAGCTCGCCGTTCTGCGTTGAGGAGAGAACGACCGTCCGAACCGGGCACCCGTGGCCGCGAAAGACTGGCCACAGATTGCGGCTTGTTGAGCGTGACTGAATAGGTTGTGACTGTGTGGTGACTGAGGCGCCGCGAACCCTGAGGGTGGATGAAGATTTTTATCATCGATAACGAGGTTGCGCGTCAGCGGAATCTTCGCGCCATTCTCCAGAGCCTCGGATACAAGTCCGGGGAGGTAGAGAGTTCCGACGATCCCGCCCTAGGGATAAGCGAGCTCAAGAAACGCCAATACGGGGCCCTTTTCGTCTACCTTGAAATGCCGAAAATGAACGCTCTGGATCTCGCTCGGACGGTTCGATCGAGCTCGCGACTCAAGCAGTTGCCTATCGTCGTCTACAGCGCCGACGTCTCCAAGGATAATGTGATGTCCGCAGTGGAGGCGGGGGCCAACGGATTTCTGGGCTATCCGTTCTCTGTCAGCGACGTGGAGAGCGCACTTCGCCACGCGACGAAGAACGCCGCCGCCAATCAGAAATAGTTTCCGTCCGAGATGTTTTCTCGGCCCATTTCTGCTACTCTCCTCGCACTTTGCGCCTGTATGTTCTGGCGTAATTTCCGGAGAGTGAATTCATGTTTGATGCCCTCACATCGAAGTTGCAGACCACATTCGATCGACTGCGTTCGCGCGGTCGCTTGACCGAGAGCGACGTCGATGAGGCGTTGAAAGAGATTCGCACGGCCCTGCTCGAAGCCGACGTCAACTTCCGCGTTGTCAAGGAGTTCTGCGACAACGTTCGGAAGAAGTGCGTCGGGACAGCACTGTCAAAAAGCCTAGATCCCAGCCGAGTGATCATCGGCCAAGTCTACGAAGAGATTGTCCGCGTTCTGGGCACGCATGAACCGCTCTCGCTCCGCCACGCTCCGCCGGTGATTATCATGCTCGTCGGGCTTCAGGGCTCGGGGAAAACAACATCGTGCGGGAAGCTGGCGAGACACTTGCGAGACGATCTGCGTCGTCGAGTTCTGCTCGTCCCCGCTGACGTCTACCGACCCGCCGCAATCGAACAGCTCAAGACTCTCGGTCGAACACTTGGAATCGAAACATTCGATACCCAAAACGGCGCCGACCCGGTGGACATCGCGAAGCAAGCGATCGAGCAAGCGAAGCGGAGCGCGCTGGACACGGTCATTCTCGATACTGCTGGTCGGTTGCAGATCGACGAAGAGTTGATGGACGAGCTCGTTGAAATCATCGAGAGCGTTGAACCGCACGAAGTTCTCCTCGCGCTCGACGCCATGACGGGTCAACAGGCGGTTGAAGTCGCGAAAGGGTTCGATGAACGGCTCGACATTGACGGCGTGATCCTGACGAAGCTCGATGGCGATGCTCGAGGCGGGGCCGCGCTCTCAATGAGGGCCTCAATCGAGAAACCGATTAAATTTGTCGGCTTAGGGGAGAAGTTGGACGCCCTGGACGTCTTTTACCCCGAACGGATGGCCTCCCGTATCCTCGGAATGGGAGATATGGCCACCCTGATCGAGAAAGCCACGAAGCAAGTGGACCTCGAAGAGGCGAAAAAACTCGAAAAGAAGTTAAAAAAGACGGGATTTAACTTCGAGGACTTCCATTCTCAGCTGCAAACGATTAAAAAGATGGGCTCCATCACGTCGCTTATGGAGATGGTGCCCGGTCTCGGTGGACTCACAAAGGGTCTCGACGAGTCCGTCACTGATAAGCAATTCGCGCGAGTCGAGGCGATTATCCTCTCGATGACGCGCGAAGAACGGCTGAATCCCGAACTGCTTAACGGTTCCCGACGCAAGCGCATCGCGCTTGGAAGTGGGAATTCCGTCGAAGAGGTTAATCGATTCCTAAAGCAGTTCGACGAGATGCAGAAGGTGATGAAGAAGTTTTCGAAGCTGGGTCCGAACGCATTTCGCGGAATCGGGGGACTCGGTCCGATGTTAAAAGGCGGACCGAGGGCATTTTAGGACTGAAGCGAAAGCGACAGTTCGCTGGGCGAGGCACGAGAGGTTCGTGACTTCCCTACCCTGACGGAATCCCAGCAGAGTTTCAGTTTATAACAAGAGAGAGAGGACAACGTGGCCGTTAAGATTCGACTTTCCCGACTCGGTCGTAAGAAGATTCCGTTCTACCGCATCATCGTTTGCGATGAAGATTCAAAACGTGACGGACGCAATCTCGAGATCGTCGGGACGTACAATACGTTGACCAATCCCGCGACGATCACCTTGAAGGAAGATCGCGTGAAGTACTGGCTCAGCGTCGGCGCTCGCCCGACCCTGACAACCTCACGGATCATCATCAAGTCGATCCCAGGGTATTTCGAGGGCCTCGAAAAGAAGCGCCTCGAGAAGATTCGCGCAACCCGCTCGAAGCGTAAAGCTCGTGCGAAGAGCGCGGGCAAGACGGCCGCTCCAAAAGCTGCGAAGGCGAAGGGCGGAAAGAAGGCGACCACGAAGGAAGCTGCCGCTTAGTCAGCGCCCTAGTGATAGAGGAAAGCCGCTTTGGTGGGAGACTGCCAAAGCGGCTTTTTCGTTTCGGCTGGAGGGAGCGCCCAGCGCCTCCGCGGTCGCTCGATGCCGCGCTCGCGGCGCGACGGATCGCACCTCTGCGTCGAGACAGCCCTTCATCCCCCGTCTCTGTTGCATCGCTCGACCTTCCGCCTAGCGAATGCCTGCCGAGGACTCCTCGACCACGATATACTCGGCGGCGTAGCGCCGCCCGAAGGAGCGCGGCAGTCCACTATTTCCCCAATGGATCTAACAACTTCAGCGCGACTTGGCTCAGAGAACGTCGAGCAATCGAACTCTTCTTTGTGCGCGAAAAGCTCTCTCCCTGCCCTCGACAAGTCTCGGAAGCCCCTTAACTCTATGACTTTTTTCGCCCGATCGGCTTTGAGGTTCACGGGAGCCGTTATAAGATGCCGATTCGTTCTGAAGCAGTTAGCCCCCTGGTCAAGACTAGAGGACAAGGGTGATCGAGATCACTCCGCTTTATAGCGACGGGCTCTTTTCACATTCCTAGTCGGTAGAAGAACTTGAAGTCACCCTGACTGAGCAGCGCGCTCATCCAGGGTGTCCGGGGACATTTTTGGTTCACAAGGATTTTCAAGTTTTTAATTTTTCCCAAGCCGCTCACACGCCTGGATACTTCCGTGGGTCAATCTTGAGTCGCGTCATTTGCACGCTGCTGAAGCTTGGCCCACGGGGGGTTAGCGGTCTTTGATGAACTCATCATTCGTCAAATTGTTTGGCTGGGGATCGAAGGGAGTTGTGTGAGAAGTGACGCTTCAGCTGTTACTGACTCCGCGACTTCTGACGTACCCGTTCGAAGCTTCCTCAACAGAAGCATCGAACCGTAGGCGCGAATGCACTTTGGATACTGACGAGCTGGCCAGGGACACCGCTTGTTATCGTGTCGAGTCATTCCGTTTACGCAGCCACCCTTTTTTTTCTTTCTTTGCCGGTTCGGGGTCAGTGAATGGTTGCAATCGATTGGATGCGGTGAGCTGGTAACACGCTCTAGCGACCGATTGGTACTCCCACGCTGACCTCTGCCTTCTGGCAGTTGATGATTCGACCGAGGTCGTGATCACGCGGATGCGAGAACTTCTCTCACTCCTGCGCTCTGATCACTTTGAGTCACCTCTTCGAACTCAACTGGACTTTGTTGCTGAATAGCGATTGGGACTCACCTCCCCTCGCGTGCACCAAAGTTAAGGACGTCAATTTTGTCATGGACAGGCAGAGCGCGCTTCACAGTGTGCCGCCATCCATCGACGCTACAGACGTCTTCCAGAAGGCTGCTTTATTTCTCATCTCGGAGAAATAAAGGGCCTAGAAAGCGCGAAACGGTTCATTCCGGTTCTCATGTTTTTCTAAATTTTTTATCTCATTCTTGATGTTTCCCGGACATCTCACCACTTTCCAATCTCAGCCCATCACTACATCTTCTTTCAACCCTCTCTGGAGCGTCGAGACACCCGCGTCTTGCCGAGGGTGACGTCTGACGAAACCCCTGTGCGTGCCCGCGGTCCGATGACTTTGTGCACTCCCGCGGAACACCTCTGACTCGCGTGATGGACTTCACATTGCACTCCTTTCGGTAACGCTCGCCATCGACGGCGTTTGCCGGGGTCGATTCGTTTCGACTCGAGAGGTTTCCTCTGATCCCGCACTTCTTCAGGATAATTCGTGCCCCGGGGCGAGAGTGCGCGAGGAACTTTTCCCTTTTCACACCAAATCAGATAGCTATTCCTGCTCCGGCGAGACGTGCCGCAGCCCGATAGGAAACGATTTGCTCCGATGCTTGACGTTCAGATCCTCACCCTCTTTCCAGAGCTATTCACCCCGTTTCTGAGTTGCGGGCTGATGTCCCGTGCGACACGGGATCAGATCGTGAATGTCTCGACCACGCATCTGCGCGACTACGCGATCAACACTCACGGACAAGTCGATGATTCTCCATACGGCGGCGGTTCCGGGATGGTGCTGCGGGTCGAAAGTGCGGTTGCCGCGATCGAAGACGCGAAGAAGAGAAATCCTCAAGCGAAGGTCGTTCTGTTCTCGCCGCGTGGGCGCCGACTCACGCAACCTTTCGTTCGCTCTTTTACGGAAGAGCTGCAATCGAGTGGCGACGGGCTGATACTTCTCTGCCCCCGTTACGAAGGCGTGGATGAACGCGTGCTCGAGTGGGTGGATCTCGAGATCAGTCTCGGCGACTTCGTGATGATGGGCGGAGAGATTCCAGCGATGGCCTTCCTGGAAGGAGTGACCCGCTTGCTCCCTGGCGTCCTTGGCAATCCGGAGTCGCATGTGACGGAAAGTTTCGAGACTGGGCTGCTCGAATATCCTCAGTACACGAAGCCTCAAGAATATCGGGGCAGGACAGTTCCCGAGGTGCTCCTCTCTGGCAATCATCAGAAGATTGTCGATTGGCGTCGTGCTCAAAGCCTCGAAGTCACACGAAGGCGACGGCCCGACCTTCTGAAAGGTCCGCAGCACGCGGCAGGCGAACTCTCGGTCGCGCTGATTCACCATCCGGTGCTCGGAAAGGTCGGCGAAACGATTACGTCATCGATCACAAACATCGACCTGCATGATATCGCGCGCTCTGCCCGCACTTTTGGAATCGATCATTTCTACGTCGTGCATCCGGTCAAAGCGCTGCGAAGGCTGGCGGGGAACATTTGCGATCATTGGGCGACCGGTTTCGGAGCAACCTACAATCCGAATAGAAGCGAAGCGCTGTCGCTCATCCGCCTTGTGCCGGACTTCGAGGACGTGATCATCGATATCGAGAGCCGCAATGGAACGCTCCCCCGCATCGTGAGCACCTCAGCACGCGAATCGGAGACGCCGACGACATACGCCTCATTTCGAGAGGACCTTGCGGCGAATCAGGCCCCGCACCTCGTCCTCTTCGGCACGGGGTGGGGACTCGCCCCGGAGATACTCGACCGCGCTCAAGTTCATCTCGAGCCGATTAATGGCGCGACTGGTTACAATCACCTCTCCGTGCGCGCTGCCGCCGCCATCATCTTCGACAAGCTCCTCGGCGCCCGCCAATAATTCGGGACGGAGCCCGAATACCTACTGCCTC
>JADYYL010000123.1 GCA_020853655.1 Deltaproteobacteria bacterium | reverse complement strand
TTGCGTTGCTCGGATCAAATTGGAGAAGGATCAAAAGTGGACCGGTGGAAATTAGCACAGCCTACGGAGAATACTGCACCAGCTTTCGTCTCGGTCCCCAAACCCCGAGGTCTCAGAGACCTCGGGGTCCTCGGGGGGTGGGGTCTCGGGGTGGCACCACTCAAGGGCGCTTCCACGACTCTAAGTCATCGGAATCGCTATCCCCACGCGCCGTGCAGTGTCGCCAGATCTGAACTACCCCGAAGTCTCAGAGACCTCGGGGTAACATCAAGTCACTCTACAATCACATCGATCGACTGCCACCCGGGGCAAACTGTCTGCTGGAAACCTTTCTGAAAAGCCGAGAGCGGCGAAGGGGTTCTCCCTCACCGCTCTCGTGATGAACTCAGAGCGACGCTGAACTTGCCGGAGATGTTTCACCCGGACGAGTATGGCGACTCCTTCGCTTACGAACGTGCGTTGTGTCACCCCCATCCTTGCTCCGCTTCCGACCCCGGGTATGGCACGCACCGCATACGTACTGCTCCGGATTCTTCCGGTCGCGATACATCAGCAGTTGATCCTTTCTCGGGCAGGTCGGACAGTCGCCGATCGCGAAGAGCGACTTCAGGTAGCACGAACGACACGCGGCAACGCGAACCTCCTCTCCGTTGATTGTCACGGTGATGTTATTGTGAAGCCGAACGCGCTCCCGGCCGCACGTGCCGCCGCACTTCCCGAACGTGGCGTTCCTCTCTCCGTCGCACGGATAGCAGATCCCGCCTTCCCGTTTCTCATCCGGATGAAGTCCCGCGAGCTTGACGGGCTCGTGACCGCATTCACTACACCTCCCGATGTCGAGTCGAAGGTCCCGCACGCAGGGAGCACAGTGCAACGGCGCGTTCCGGCCCAGGGCCGGAGGGCGAATGAGATGCCGCTCCCGTCCCGGCGTGCCACAGTGCGCACACCGACTCGGAAACAGGCTCCGCGAGCAGCGCTGACAGATCTCCTCTCCGGGTTTGTTCGGGTGTTTCGGCATCCGAAAATGTGAACGACGATTGCACTCGCCACACTTGTGGTTCTTCGGACGAGACGGGGCGTAGCAGACGCGACACACTCGGAGAGTGTGCTTCCAGCGTGGTGCACGCGGCAGCTTCTTCGCTCGAGCCCGCGTCACACGATAGATCAGCTGTTGGCCCTCACTGCCGCATCCCGGACATGACGCGTGGGGGAGTCGTTCACTCCTGCGACAACGGTCGCACACATGCTCCCCTTTCGCGTTGAGATATCGAATGATCTTGGGCTCGGGACTGCATCCTCCTGAACACACGCCGACGTGCGTCTGAATGTCGTAATTGCATCCACCGCAGATTCGTTTCCCGGGGTGGCCATTCCAGCCGTGCCACAGGTTCTTCATCTTGTGGCAACACGCACACTCGCCCCACTTGCCCGGCACAGGGATGCTGACACGATCACGCTTCTTCAGGCGCGGACGCGGAGGCGGCTCTTCGCTCGAGGCCGCGCTCGTGTCCGTCGAGCTGAGTTCCATGGAAAACCTCCTCAGTAAACGACACGCAGACAATCTGCCGCCGATGACAGTCGATCAGTTTACTCGAGGGAGAAGCGAAAGAGCCGAAGGGAGCGCGGAGTCTACTACGGGATCATTCCGGCACCAAGCTGGGAAGCCCTGCCCGGGCCGACAGGTTCGCAACGACGGCGAGAATCAAGCCCACCGGAGCGGCGTCTCGGCGCCAAGCTCGCCGAGACACAGAGAAATGCACCCGCCGCGCGGAGGTGCTCGGTGACCTTGGGCTTGACAGACCAGACCAGATCTGGTCTACTTTGTAACATTGTATTGAAGAACATATCCCAAGCAAAGGCCGAGCTTTCGAAGCTTATCGAGCACGTGATCCAGGGTGGCGAAGTCGTCATCGGGAAGGCGGGAAAGCCTGTCGCAAAGATTATCCCTTTTCATGGAAGCGTGGGCACCCGTACGCCGGGATCGCTCAAAGGGAAAATCAAAGTAGCGAGTGACTTCGACGAATTTTCACCCGAGATTGCGGAGCTCTTCGGAGTTCCCTCGAAGCGACGATGAAGCTCCTGCTCGACACGCACGTATTGCTCTGGTGGATGAACGACGATCGGGCGCTGAGCAAGGACGCGCGAACCCTAATCCAATCGAATGACAACGTCATCTACGTAAGCGCCGCAACCGTCTGGGAGATCCGAATCAAACAGAAGCTCGGTAAGCTTCGCCTCCCGGCATCCTTTGAAGAAGCACTCCGAAGCGAAGGGTTCGAGGATTTACCGATCCGATGCGCGCACGCCCATCGCGTGGCAAACTTGCCCGACATTCACCAAGACCCATTCGATCGAATCTTGCTTGCGCAGGCGCTTGAAGACCAGCTCGTATTCGTCACCCATGATAAGGCGCTGGCGAAGTATCCTGCCGAAGTTCGGCTTGTGTGAGTTGCGATTCCGGCCCCCTTTTTCTTGAGGCACCGGCATGGTTATCGCTCCGTAGAAGCGACGACCCCGAGGTCTCTGAGGCCTCGGGGTAAACTGCTCTCAACTCAGGTCCTTGATTCACGCGCCGCGGACTCCTAAGCTCCGGGTGAGAAACCGCGACGAACGTCGACCAGCTCACGCCCCTCAAAAACGACAAGTTCGGTGCGTGCTGAGCACAAGGTTCAGAGGGACCATCGCAATGCTGAAACAGCGACTCTTATATCTCGCGAACAGACGGTATACGCCCCAGTCCGCCGACTGGAACGCATATCTCGCATGGTCCCAACTGCACTGGATTGAAGAGCTCGTGACGCTCGACGCAACCTTATGTCCGAGACTTATCACCCAACTTTCCGCCGCCGATTGGAACTACAATGCCACCGAGGAAGGCGAGCCTCACTTCTTTTGGGATCTCGACTATCTCGCGTCACGGACGCCGTCCGGCACAAACCATCAGATCCTAGCGACACTCAAGAATCCACGAGCGCTTGAGCCACTCCCCGACAAATCATTTCAATTTTCAGGGATCGATTTGGTGGAGAAAGGAGGCGGCACTAGCACAATTGTAAACTGTGGCGGCTACGACAATACTTTCGATCGCAGTGAATGCAATAAGTTTGGACTGATCACCGATCTTGCACGTGCGCAGGAGATTCAGCGGACGCTCCCGATCAACAATCCCGAAGATCCGCACGCGTCTTCCGATTGCTGGGCGA
>JADYYL010000122.1 GCA_020853655.1 Deltaproteobacteria bacterium | reverse complement strand
GCGACGCAGTTTGATTGGCGCGCACAGCACCTGTTTCTCGAAAGGTGGAGCGGCGAACAGGACAGTACTCTATCAACTCTGCTGAGCGGTTCGCATGTGTGGGAATTACTACGTGCGGCCCTTATGCTCGCCCGACGTCTACGGGACTCGCTCGTGCGTCAGATGTCAGAGGCGTTCCACAGGTAAGCGATGAGAACCGAACACCGTGACACCTATGAGGGCCGTCGAACGATAGCGCTCCCGTTGGACTGAACGACCTTCACGACATAGCGGCGAGCACCGTCTCCGTTCGGAAGAATCGTCACCAAGCCGGAGACCCCTTCAACATTCTCCGTCTTGATCAGGCACTCACGCACCTGAGCGATCTCATCGCCGCACTCCGCAATCGCACGCGCTAGGAGACGAACGGAGTCATACGCTTCTGCGGTCCACACCCCGAGTGGGAGGCCCTTCGTTCCGAATCGATCAGAATACCGCTTCGCAAATGCAGCGCTTTTCGGCGTCGCCACGTCGAATTCGGGATCGGCGAAGACGATCCCGTCAAACATCTTGGCGATCTCGCTGTTCTCACCGTTCGGCGCGTTACCGACCTGCTCATTCCCGTATATCGGGAGCCGAACGCCCTGATCCCGGAGCTGGCGGACGAGAAGGATGGCGGTGTCCTTCGATTGTGTTCCAAGATAGATCCCGTCGACGTTCAGCGCGCGGATGCGAGAGACGAGCCCGCGATGATCCTGATCGGCAGTCGCGAAGTCAAAAGAGTCGGCGACGACCCCACCCGCCCGTGTGAAGAGTTCCTTGAAATGCGCGGCAGGCGGCATCGCGTAGTCGGTCTCTTCGGCAATGACGGCACCGCGTCGCCGTCCATCGGCAAACGCTGTGGCGGCGAGCATATCCCCAACGATAATACTGGGCGGTGAGAGTCGAACAAAGTTGGGGCTCACGCCTGTGAGCTTCGGACTCGTGCTACACGCGGCAAGCGCTAACACGTTGAGGTTCGAGAGCAACGGCGCGATGGCAAGAGACTCCGGCGAGCAGTGTCCACCGAGGATGAATCTCACTCGGTCAGAGCTCACTAACTTGCGCAGCGCCGCGACGGCCGCTGGCCCCTTACACTGGCCGTCTTCGGTGACCAACGTGAGCTTCCGACCCCTAATCCCGCCTTCGGCGTTGATGTCCTCAACGGCGAGCGTCGCCGCTTGATGGGTCCCATACTTCGCAACGGGCCCTGTCAGTGCCCCGATCCATCCAATGCGGATCTCTCCGTCGGTTCCCTGTGCCGTCGCAACGGGCACGCTCGACAGATTGAAAATAAGCGCCAGGACGAGCCACGTGCTTTGAAGTTGGTTCATCGGGAATATATATCGGGGCGGCAGGAAGCGGACAAGGAACCACCGCTTCCACAGGCGAGGGAGAAAGGATAGGCTCGCGGCCTCAATGAGAAACTACCGATGAGATACCACCGTCTACCCAATCACCCGGATAATTCCGGCATCACCGCCGCGAAAGTGAAGGCGCTTGCGCCACGCCTTTTGAAACTGGCGCTCCCGCACAAGCGGGACCTCGGGATTGGGCTCGCCGCGCTGCTGGTCGCGAGCGGCATCAACCTCCTGTTTCCCTATCTCATTCGTCAGGCACTCAACGGCGAGCTCGGCCTCAATCTGATGAACGACCTCGGCCGCTTTTCGCTGCTGCTGATCGCGCTCTTCTTGGTTCAGGCCTGCATGTTCTACGTCCGCCACCTCTCCTTCGCGACCGCGGGGTATAAGGTCGTCGCGGATCTCCGCGAAACACTCTATCGCGCCATGATGAGCCAGGACGTTGCCTTCTTCGATCGCTCACGCGTCGGCGACTTGATGAGCCGTCTCAGCAACGACACGCAGTTGATGCAGAACGCGGTGACAGTGAACGTCTCGGTCGCGATCCGTTTCCTCCTGCAGGTCGTCGGCGGAATAGCATTGATGATCTGGATCTCCGGAAAGCTCACGCTCGTCATCCTCGCCACGCTGCCGATCGTCATGTTCGGCGGCCGATACTGGGGGAAGCGTCTTGCAGCGGCCTCCCGACGCATGCAGGCGGAGCTCGGCGAGGCGGCAGTGGTCGCAGAGGAGTCGCTTGGCGCGGTGCGGATTGTTCGCATGTATGCGGGAGAGAAGCACGAGACGAGCCGATATCGGGCCGCAATTCAGCGAGCGCTCGAATCGGGCATCACGCGCACTGGAATTGCAGCGGTCTTCTCGTCCAGCATGGTCTTTGTGATACATGCGAGCATCGCGGTCGTCCTCTGGTACGGCGGCTCACTTGTCCTCGCCCAGGAGCTGACGCTCGCCGACCTGACGGCGTTCATTCTCTACGGCGTGATCGTCGCGGCGTCCCTTGGATTCCTGCTCTCGGCGTTCGATGAGTTTCTGCACGCCCTCGGTGCGAGCGAGCGAATCTTTGAGGTCATCGACTCTCGGCCGACTATCGCAGCGCCGGTGAATCCCTCATCGATTCATGCGGAGCGGGAGCCCCACGTCTCCTTCCAAGGCGTTTCGTTCTCCTATCCCTCCCGCCCAGATGTCGAAGTTTTGCACGACATCACGTTCGACGTGGCGCGTGGAAAGACCATCGCGATCGTCGGCCCTTCCGGTGCTGGCAAGACAAGTATCGCCTCACTGATCCCCCGGTTCTACGATCCGCAACACGGTTCGATTGATTACTGCGGAGTCGATCTGCGACAGCTCGATCCGGAACAACTCCGAAACGAGATCTCCTTCGTGACTCAGGACAACTTGGTGTTTTCAGTCTCGATCGAAGAGAACATCCGATATGGGAAGCCGGACGCAGACGACGCAGAAATCCGCCACGCCGCGCAACTCGCCCAGCTCTCCACGTTTGTCGAAGGGCTTCCAGAAAAGTATCGCACCCTCGTCGGCGACCGCGGCGTTCAACTCAGCGGCGGAGAGCGTCAACGCCTCGCCATCGCCCGGGCGATCCTCAAGAACCCCAAGTTGCTCATCCTTGATGAAGCAACGAGCGCCCTTGATAGCGAGAACGAGAGTCTCGTGCGCGCCGCGATGCAAGAGCTGATGCGAGGGCGGACGACCATTGTCATCGCCCATCGGCTCAGTTCAGTTCAGACCGCGGACACCGTCCTCGTGCTCAAGAGCGGTCGAATTGTGCAGCGTGGGACACACGAACAGCTTATCGCGGTCGAAGGGCTGTACAAGACGCTCGTCGAGTTCCAGGTCCTGAATTAGGCGAGTCGAGTTCAGAGATTCCGGAGTAACGTTCGAAGAAACTCTGCTAGTTCGATTCGTCGGCTGCGGATTTCTCCTCGCTGTCTTTCGCTTCCTGCTTCGGAGCTGAATCAGTCGCTGCGTCTGAGTCGTTCACTTCCATTTCGGCGTTCGTTCCGGCAACGTCAGCAGAGTCGGGCTTTGTTTCTTCTGACTCCATCTCGTCATCCGTGACCTTCATCTTCTCCTGAAGTTCGCGGTCGCGTTCTTCAATCTTCTTCTGACGTTCGCGCAACTCCTGGACCATCCCATCATATGAATAGCGCTCGTCATTCTTCTTCTCTGCCGCTTCATTGCGTTCGGGGAGCGGCGGAATCGGCGTCTCGAGATCATCG
>JADYYL010000121.1 GCA_020853655.1 Deltaproteobacteria bacterium | reverse complement strand
GCGATCGCAAGTTCGGTGGTGACGGTGGAGATTTTGCTCGATCCCTTTGGGTGAACTTGCATATATAGAGCAACTTCGCTTTCCCTCTACGGGATCGCGAACAATTCGTTTCGTGGCTGCCCTGTGCGGCCTTCGGTCGCGAGAGGGCGGGGTCGGTGACCGCTCCAGCGCATTTGAGAAGAGAACCGGCGTTGAAAGATTTGGAGTTGAGCATGGAAAGGAAGAGGGGCTTGCACTGGAAATTGTTTCTTTGCGTTGCGCTGGCAGGCATCCAGTTGAGTGGCTGCTCGAAGAGCGGGTCAGGTGGTGCGGATGGGGATGGAACGGGAACGCTCAGCGATTCTGATCTCGCGCTCCAAGGACAAGACCGTTGGGGAGATGGCGCGACGATCCCGAACGCGCAAGCCGGCGGCCGGTTTCAGGACATCCTTTTCGAATTCGATTCGACGTCCATCGGCTCTGAATATCAGCAGACCGTGAAGGACGTCGCCACGGCGCTCCGAGCCGATACCACGCTTCGAGTTGATGTCGAAGGACATTGCGATAGCCGCGGAACCAGCGAGTACAATATGGCGCTCGGTGAGCGACGTGCGAAGGCCGTCGGTCGGATGTTGTTCGACCTTGGCGTTCCTTCGTCGCAGATCGCGACCGTGAGCTATGGCGAGGAACTCCCACTTGCGCAGGGCGAGTCTGAGGACGCGTATTCACAGAATCGTCGCGCACACTTCGCGGTCTACAAGAAGGGTGGGTCTCGCGAGTAGAGCTAGTGCTGCGACATTACTTCGTTCAAGGCAGCCAAGAGATAAAAACTAGTGCTCTGCAAGTTCGCCTATTGATTACTGTCAGTAATTACTTATCAGGGCACTAGTCACTTCGAAGAGAACGCATGTCTGTCGAATCCGAGCGGGAGATTCAACGCGCCTCTCAGGTTGCGTCGCGCATCTTCGATCACATTGGGAAGCGCGTCGTTGGACAGGCGATTCTCCGGCGCCGTCTGATCGAGGCGCTGATTACCGGCGGGCACATCCTTCTTGAGGGTGTACCCGGCGTTGCGAAGACACTCTCCATCAAGTGCCTCGCCTCTGCGGTGCACGGCTCGTTCAAGCGAATTCAGTTCACTCCTGACCTCCTCCCTTCCGATTTGATCGGGACGGAGATCTTCCGTCCGCAGGACGGAGGCTTTGAGGTTCGAAAAGGTCCGGTCTTCGCGCACTTCGTTCTCGCCGATGAAATCAATCGCGCCCCTGCGAAAGTTCAATCCGCGCTTCTCGAGATCATGCAGGAACACCAGGTGACGATCGGACGCGAAACGTTCCGCGTGCCCGACCCGTTCCTTGTGCTGGCGACCCAGAATCCGATCGAGCAAGAAGGCACGTATCCCCTTCCAGAGGCACAGATCGATCGCTTCTTCATGAAAGTGAAGGTCGACTATCCGCGTCCCGAAGAGGAGCTCGAAGTTCTCGACCGTGTTGTCAGCGGTGCGGTTGAGGGGATGGAGAACGACGCGGTCTGTTCGCTCGATGACATCCTCTCTCTTCGCAAAGCGGCCGACCTCATTTACGTCGACTCGCGGGTCAAGAAGTACATCGTCGATATTGTCTGGTGCACGCGTGAGCCGGCCCGATTTGGATTGAAGAAGCTTGCGCCACTCATCGAGCTTGGCGCGTCGCCGCGTTCCTCCATCTCCCTCTATCTGGCGGCACGTGCAGAAGCGCTTCTCAATGGCGAGAATTTTGTCGTTCCACAGAACGTGAAGGATATCGCCGAGGATGTCCTTCGTCACCGGGTTGTCCCCAGTTACGAGGCCGAAGCGGAGGATCTCGACGCAGAGGCTCTCGTGAAAGAGATTCTTGCAGCGGTGCCCGTTCCGTAAATCGACGGAGGAACTGGCTCGGCCCGCAGAGCGACATCGAGGCTTCCACCCATGAGCTCCGCACCTACCAAAAACAGAAAGACGGTTCCTCCCGGAGTATTCGCGGAGATCCGCCGCCTCCACTTCCGAATGCGACGGCTCGTCAACGAAGGTGTCGCCGGAGGATATCGCAGCGCCTTCCGTGGGCAGGGTCTCGAATTCGAAGAGGTCCGAGAGTACACACCAGGCGACGACATTCGCTCGATCGACTGGAAAGTCACCGCGCGGTTGCGAAAGCCCTACGTCAAATCTTACCGTGAGGAGCGTGAACTGAACGTGATGATTGCGCTCGACGTGAGCGGATCAACTCACACCGGGTCTCGGGGAAAGCTTCGTTCCGAGCTCATCGCACAAATCGGCGGCGCACTGACCCTCGTCGCCATGCGCAACAATGACCGGGTTGGTCTTGTGACATTCTCCGATCAGATCGACCGATACTTTCCTCCGCGGAGGAATCGGAGCAGCGCGTGGCGCGTACTCCACGAGGTACTCCTTGCGGAGCCCACTCCACGAGGAACGGACTTTTCGGGACTGTGTGATTTTTTGAGCGGGGTCCTGCACCGGCGCTCCGTCGTATTCATCGTCTCTGATTTTAACGGCGATGGTTTCCAGCGGGCGCTTGCGAGGCTGGGGAAGCGGCATGATGTGACCGCGCTCGTTGTCGCGGATGTCAGCGAGGCCGAGCTTCCGGAGGTTGGGCTCGTCACGGTGGTCGATCCGGAAACCGCGGAGACCCGCCTGATCGACCTGTCCACCTCTGCGGATCGTGAGAGCCTCCTCTCGGCGAGTCAGCAACGGTGGCGCGCGCTCGAGCGCACCTTTCGTGCATGCGACGTAGGCGCGATTCGCCTCGAGACGGATCAACCCTTTATCGGTTCGTTGCGGCGCTATTTCGAGAGTAGGAGAGCAGCTCCTCTTTCGTCTCGTTCGGTTTCAGCTTCAGCGGGGCGATCATAATGCCTTCGCCTGATCCTTCTTCTCCGCGTCACGATTCAACCGTTGGATTCGCCGACATCAAGGCGGTCCCCGACTTTTCACCGGAATTCCTGTCGGGTGAGATGAGCGTTGTGATCGGCATTCTCGCCTGCGCTGCGCTTGCATACCTCCTTCTCAAACGTTTCCGCCCGGGCCCACAGCCACTCGTGGTTCCTGCTGTCACGGCAGGTGAGTTGCTTGCCCAGCGAAAGCAGCGGATCGAGAAACTGCTCTCGGCGTCATCGATTGATCCGCGCGAGTCCGGAGCCGAGTTTTCGGCCTTTCTCCGAGAGTCTCTCGAACTCAAATTTGGATTTCCGGCGGCAAAGCTCTCGTCAGATGAATTCGCGGAGGCGTTTGGCGCCGTGCTCAGTGCGAAGCTCCGAGGGGTGCCAGCAGAGCAACGGACGGAACTTGCGACGCAAGCGCGAGAGCTGCTCCGACGATGCGAGCGATGGGCGTTTTCCGCACCCGCGAGGGGCGAGCCGGAACGGACAGCAGCGAACTCGATTACGTCTCCGGTCGCGGAGCTTCGCGCGGCCTACGAGGCGATCAACGGGTTGCTCCGCGATACCGAGAATGTGCGTTCTCGTGAGGAGTCACGAACTCGAACCGTCGTGGCGCACCCTCCGAAGTCGGGGCAGCCCGCATGAGATTTGAAAGCCCATCGTTCTTGGCACTCCTCTTCCTAACACCGCTCTTCCTGACGGTCGGTCGATCATGGATCCGGAGAGCGCTCTCTCGCTCAAATGCGTCCGCCGAGGGAGTTCCGTTTCTCCTTCCGGCTCGAGGTGTCGATGCAGGGCGCACGGAATCGTGGAAAGTGCGCAGTGGCCTGCCTGCGATTCGGATTCTACAAGCGCTTGCGTTCTTCTGTGCGATCATCGCTCTCGCGCGGCCCCAAAGTGGTTCAGCGTTTCGTGAAGTCGAATGGAGCGGACGCGACATCCTTCTCGCACTCGACATCTCAGGCAGCATGCAGGCCCTCGACTTTCACGTGGGTGGCGAGCGCGTGAATCGGCTCGTCGCGCTAAAGAAGGTCGTGACCGAGTTCGTCCGCGAACGCGCGGGGGATCGGATGGCGCTCGTTGTCTTTGGCGACAAAGTTTTCACGCAGTGCCCTCTGACGCTCGATGTCGAAGCGGTGAATCGCTTCGTGAACGATCTTGAAGTCGGAATGGCCGGGCAAGGCACCGCCATCGGCGATGCGCTCGGAGTTTCACTCCGTCGCATTAAAGATATTGAGTCCGACTCGAAGACCATCATTCTCGTCACGGATGGGAAGAACAACTCGGGGAACCTCGCACCGTTGGAGGCTGCGAACCTCGCAGCGGAGTTAGGCGTCAAGATCCACGCCGTTGGGATCGGAAGCAGCGCTCCTGCACCGTTCCCCGTGCAGACACCGTTCGGATACAAGACCGTGATGCAGCGTCCGATGGAATACGACGAGAAGACCTTGCAGGAGATCGCGAAGATCACGAGCGGAGAGTACTTCAATGCCCGGGACCTCGACGGGCTCGAAAAGGTGTATGCGGAGATCAATCGATTGGAGGAACGAGTCGAGAAAACCTTGAGCTATATCGACTATGAAGAGCTGTTCGAGCCGTTTGTGCTGACTGCGCTCGTTTTTCTCGTCATCGCGGAAGTGCTTGGGGCGACGCTTTTGCTGAGGTTGCCATGAGGCTGAGAGGATAATGTTCCAGTTCGTGCACGAGAACAGCGCAGCACTCCTTGCCGTCACCGTAGTGGTCGCGCTGGCGCTCGCGTATCGTGCACGAGAGAAACGACGACGTCTCGAACGACTCATCGAGCGGCCGCTTCTCTCGAAGCTCTCGCTGGACCCCGTTGCCATCGGACGCTGTGAGGCGTGGCGCGGGGTGAGAGTGACAACCTGCGTTCTTTTGCTGACCCTCGCGTATCTTCGTCCACAATGGGGATACACGTGGACGTCAGCACAGCAACGCGGGGTGGATATCGTTGTGGCGATCGATGTGTCAGCAAGTATGAATGCAGAGGATGTCTCGCCGAATCGACTTGAGCGGGCCAAGCGCGAGATCATCGATCTCGTTGATCGGCTTCGAGGAGATCGCATCGGGCTCGTCGCTTTCGCGGGCGTTGCGTTCCTGCAAACGCCATTGACCTACGATTACGCCGCCTTTCGAACGTTCTTGCAGCTCCTCAATCCCGAACTGATTCCGATCCCCGGCACGAACATCGAGTCCGCCTTGAATGAAAGCCTCGAAGCGTTGACGAACCAGAAAACTGACGCAGATTCGGAAGCGAGCTCGAGAGGGAAGGCAATCATTCTCATGACTGACGGAGAGGAGTTTGCGGGCGACCTGAACAAGTTCAAAGCGAAGGCGGAGAAGGCCGGCGTGCGAATCTTCATCTACGGGGTGGGGACGGAAGAAGGTGCTCCGATCCGAGGTCGAGAGGGTCTCAAGCGTGAGCGCGACGGAAGTGTGGTGTTGACGAAGTTGGAACCAAAGGCGTTGGGCAACCTTGCTTCCGCGACGGGCGGTGTCTATGTGCGTTCGATTGCAACGGAGGGTGATACCGAGACAATCTATGACCGCGGCATAAAGGCGTTACTTGGGGACCGTGACACTGCCGAGAGTCGAACGAAAAAGTGGAACGAGTACTTTCAGTTCCCGCTTCTGGTCGCTGTCATTCTCCTCCTCTGGGGTGTCTGGAGGGATCCGGCATGAACCGCGCCGATTTCTGTCTGCGAATTCTTTCACTCGCGATCGTCTTCGCGGCGAGAACGACGTTTGCGCAGCCGACACCTGGCGCCACGCCAGGTTCCACTCCAGTTCCGGCACAGCCACGCTACTCTGCTGTCGCGGAGCGGCTTGGAGACGAGGGGCGCCAACTCCTTGCCGATGGGCGATTCGAGGACGCGTTGCAGAAGTTTCGCGACGGGAAGACCGGAGGAGGAGACGTTTATCGATTTGCGATGGGGGAGGGGGCTGCGCTCGACCGGCTTCGTCGCTATGCGGAGAGCGAGAAAGCATTTCAAGAGGCGGCTCGCTCTGCACCGAGCACGGCGGAACGATCAAAGGCGCTGTTCAACGAGGGAAATGCTCTCGCGCAACGCGAGGAATATGAACAGAGTGTCCAACGCTACGAAGAGGCGCAGAAGCTCTCTCCGAACGATCGCGAAGTTCGAGGGAATCTGGAGTATGTTCGAAAGTTGATCGAGCAGGAGCAGCAACAAGACAAGCAGCAGTCGAAAGAGCAGCAAAAGCCCAAGGATCAGCAGAAGAGCGAACAGTCGGAGAAGCAGAACGACAAGTCCGAGCAGGACTCCGAGAACAAAGAGGGCGGTCAGCAATCGGAGAGCGACGGTCAGTCTGACGATCAACCTTCGGACTCGCAGCCGAAGCCGTCACCGGATCCGTCCGCGGAAAAGCAGGAATCCCAGAGCGATTCGAAAGATCAACAAGGAAAGGGAGACTCTTCACAGGAGCAAGGAGACGTACCCCAGGACGATGAGTCCGAGAAACCTGGAGACTCTCAGAGCGCGAATGGACAGCCGTCCCCAACGCCGGCTTCAGAGTCTGCGGATGGGCAATCAGGTGAGCCGCGGGAAGAAGAAGCAAAGCAGGACGGTGAGAACCAGAACGACGCTTCTGAGGCAAAGGGCGAAGATCAGAAGGAATCAGAGGATGGGCAGTCTGGTGAGGCGCCGAAGGATCCAGGGACCGATCCGTCGAAAGAGATGAAACCTGGTGGAAGCGGTGGAGATGATCCCGACCGCAAGGGCGAGGAGGATGAGGCTCGGATCGACGCGACCCTCCAAAGTGTGCAAGAGAGCTACGACGGTCTGATTGAGTTCCGTCGTCAGCAGGCCCTCCGGGGTCAGCGGAGCGGACGAATCGAAGTTCCGGAGAAGGATTGGTAAACATGTTCGGCAGGATTGCAGCGATACTCATGTCGATTCTCGTTCTGGCCGCATCGGTGCGTGCAGACACGAATATCGATCTATCGCTTGAGCCGTCGAGCGGAACAGTCAATGACGTGTTCGCTCTCGATGTGAACGTTTCGGGGGACGAAGCGCGCGCACTCGAAGGTCCATTCTTCGATGAAAGTGCGGAGTTTCGAATCGACCCGGCGGGAACGTCGTCGAGCTTGTCGATTGTCAACGGCCTCCAACAGTTCACTTTGACGTATAGCTTTCGACTCTACGCCGATCCAAATCTTCCGCTCGGGAAGCATCCGATACCGAAGGGGCGTTTCCGCTACGGTCGGGAGACAGTCCTCCT
>JADYYL010000120.1 GCA_020853655.1 Deltaproteobacteria bacterium | reverse complement strand
GATATCGGAAGCATCTGCGTCGTCGGGTTTGTCGCGAGTGCTCAACGGCCTTCAGGCCGCCTCCGCGCTCGCTCCGGCACCCTCCTCGCATCTGCTCCCGCTCTCAGCTTCTCGCGACGAGGAAAAAGTGCATAACACGCTCTAGGCCTCATTGAAATTCCTTGATTGACACTCGTCACAGTCTACGCCTGAAATGATGGCGATTCGGGGCGCGCCGCGTTGTGGCTCGCGAGAAGTGGGGAGTGAGTTTCCAGCGAAGGACGTTGGGAAGCACCGTTTCAACTCCCTGACCCATCTTTGGTCGTGCCACTATGGAACAGCTTGTATGTAAGGTGACTGGAGTGCCGTTCGCGCTGAGCGAGACGGAGCGAGAGGCCTATGCGCGGTTCGGCTTACCGACGCCGGAACTCGTCTCGGCGGAGCGACTTCGTCGCAAGCTCGCCTTCCATAATGAGCGGCGGTTCTTTTGGCGGACCTCTTCGCTGTCGAAGAAGCGGATCTACGCACCGTATCCGGCGAGCGCGCCGTTTCCCGTCTACGCGACTGACGAGTGGTCGTCCGACGCATGGGACCCGATGTCCTTCGCTATCGAGTACAATTCGCGCCAGCCCTTTTTCGAGCAGCTCTACGAATTTTTTTGTAAGGTCCCACGCCCCGCGATGTTCGGCACAAGGCTGAGCGGTGTGACCGCTGCGCAGAACTGTGGTGACGCTGAGAAGTCATTCTGCGTCGCAGATTCATTTCGAATCGCAAGGTGTTTCTATTCAGTTGGCCTGATTCGCTGCGATGATTGCGCTGATTGTTTGAGTCTTGACGATTGTGTCAGTTGCTACGAGTGCGTCGACTGCCGATCCTGTCGCAACGGCAAATTCCTCCGCCATTGCGAGAATGTGGCGGATTCTGCCTTTCTGTTTCAGTGCTACGACTGCGCTGATTGCCTGTTCTGCGCGAATCTCACTGGCAGCCGTTACTGCATCTTTAATGAGCAGCTCAGCAAGGAGCGATACGAGGAACGAATTCGAGAGTGGGATTTCTCGATTCGTCCGAAGCTCGACTCTGCGAAGGATACGTTCGTCGACTTCTTGAAGCGACATCCAGTGCCACACTACATCGGCTCGCTCGAGAGCGCGGTGAGTGAACGTGGCAACTACTTACGGCACTGTTCAAACGTATTTGATTGTTTTGAGTGTTCTGAATCCTCTCAGATGTGCGACGCGATTCGAGTTGTCGGCGGCGATGAGATTCTCGACGCTTATGCGTGTATTGGTCCAATAGAGCGATCCGCTCAAGTCGTCGCTTGCGGTCAGCGGGCGTCGAATCTAAAGAACTGCGTTTCATGTCAGACTGACGTCGAGAACATGATGTACTGCTTGTATTGCAGTGAGAGCAGTGACCTTTTCGGGTGTATCGGGCTGAAGGGAAAACAGTACTGCATCTTCAACAAGCAGTATTCCGCTGAAGTCTATCGCGAGGCGCTTGCGAAGATTGAGGACACGCTCCGACGGAAGCGTGCATGGGGGAAGTTCTTTCCGGGGGTCATGAGCGATTTTGCTTACAACCAGTCGACCGCGGCAGAGAGCATGGCGCTTAACGAGTACCAGTGTGAGATGCTCAGTTATCGCTGGGAGAAAGGGGACGAGGGGGTCCGACCATCGCAGCTGGTAGGAGCGGAAGGCGATATCTCGGCATCCGACCGTTTTGCAGAACTCCCTCTGACGCTTGACGAACTGAGCGACGAAGCTGCGAAGTCGCTGTTCTTGTGCGAAATGACCGGAGCGCCGTATCAGATTCATCCTGCCGAATTATTGCTCTATCGAAAGTGGCGAGTTGCGCCGCCAACTCGAGCGTTCGATCAGCGGCACCGAGAGCGCTCCCATTATCTCCAGCCACGACGACTCCTTCCTCGCACGAGCTCCCAGTCAGGACGTGCCTTTGATAGCGCGTTTCCCCCGGATTTTCGGCAAGAGGTGCTTGCGCGAGATGAATGGCTGGCTCGGATCATTGCGGTATGAATGAGATCGATCGCTCATCAACAGACGCGGCATTGCGGGAGCGGATTCCGCTCTCGTTTCAGCTCTTGCCAAAGAAGCTGCTGAGCGTGCTGACGGGCTACCTCACGCAGGTCTCGGTCCCCCAGCGGCTCGTGCAGGCAGCTCTTCGTTCCTTCGTGCGGTTCTATCATGTGAACGTCGACGAGGCGGCTCGGCCGCTCGAGACGTTTCGCAGCCTCAACGAATTTTTCACACGGGACCTGCGTGACGGCGCGCGACCGATCGGGGCGGGCGTTGTTGCTCCCGTCGATGGCGCCGTTTCTGAGTTCGGTTCGATCGATCAGGGGAGGCTCCTGCAGATTAAGGGTCTGTATTACTCGGCGAAGGAGTTGCTGAGTGCACCCGAACTCGGCAAACAGTTCGAGTCCGGTTTCTTCATCACGTTCTACCTCTCGCCTCCGGATTACCATCACGCGCACATGCCCGTGAGTGGCGAGCTCGATCGACTCATTCACGTTCCTGGGCAGTTGTGGCCCGTGAACTCCCGCGCGGTTTGCTCTGTGCCAGGCCTCTTTGTAGAGAACGAGCGAGTGGTCTTCCCGATCACGACAACTCGCGGTCCCGTGGCTCTGGTGATGGTTGGGGCGCTCAATGTCGGCGCCATTGGGACGCCGCTTTGCGATTTTCGGTCGAATCGTCCCAGCGATCTCTTCCGGCGGAGAGGGGCACACGCCATCAATCTCCCGGCCCGTCGCACACTTGAGAAGGGAGAACGGTGCGGAACGTTTCATCTCGGTTCGACGGTCGTCTTACTTTTTGGAAAGGATATGGTCCAACCATCGGAACGTTTGAAGCCAGGTCCAATATGCCTTGGCGAGAACATCGGAGAGCTGTTGACGGGATGAATCAACGCGCACAGAGGAAAAGCGGCCGAGACGAGACGGCCACCGATCGCCGCATATCCTTGAGACGTGTCGTACCTCTTGTCGCGGTCTTCGCCGGATGGTGCGGACTTGTTTACCTCGCCGACCGTGGACGTTTTGAGTCGGGTGCCGTCCTGGAAGGTGTCTATTTTACGCGAGATGGTTTCATTTCGGATGCGAGCGAGCCGGAGAGAGTTCAGGATCTGGTGCGGTGGTTCGAGGCGGAGTCCGAGAGTTGTTTCCTCACCGCGCGCCCGTCGCAGCGGAAGCTGAGCGACGACGAAGCTGCGGTCCGCAGCGCGATTCGTTCGACGTCGTTGGAGCACGGGATCGACGAGTCGCTCGCGCATGCAATCATTTTCGTCGAATCGCGTTGCAAGATGAATGCGAAGTCTCCCAAAGGGGCGATTGGGCTGATGCAGGTTATGCCCGCCACTGCTCGGGAGGTCGGAGTCAACAATCCTGGAGTGCCGGTGCGCAACATTGAAGCCGGCATTCGTTACGTCGCCGGTCTGCGCCGCCGTTTCAAGGGATCACTCCTGAGGGTGGTGTCCGCATACAACGCCGGACCGGGCGCGGTGAGCCGCTATGGCGGTGTCCCACCGTATCAGGAGACCCGGCGCTACGCTGCGCGGGTGCTCGTCGCTTACGCAATCTTGCAGCAGCGTCGAATACCCCCCACGCAACGCTCGACGTTTCTCGGAGCATAATAAATACTCGCGAGTGACTATTACTCTGAGAGCGCTTTTCATCGAGCGATGAGGGGCGCTCTGGCTCCAGCTCTTTTCCTTTTGCGACAGTAGACGGTCCCACCGATCGGTAGTGAGCTCCTTGCTCAGTGCCGAGGTGGCACTCACAGGAAAGGGGAGGTGCAGCAGTGGCGATCGCCAATGAAGGACAGGGAAGGCCGTTGTTCGATCGGGAGCGAGTTCGGGGGCAGGCGGTACTGATGCTCGTCGAGAAGTTTCCGGAGCTGGCGGGGAGGAGCATCGAAGACACCACTCGCCTGAAGGCAGACCTCGGGCTCAAGCCTAACCCCGAGGACCAGTATTTCTGCTCGCTGGAAGCGAGTTTCGGTCTTCTGCGCGGCGCCATCGGGACGCCCAGGACCATCGGTGAGATGCTCGATGCAATCGCCGAAGAGCTCGAGAAGCAGCAGCATCGACAGTCAGCGAACGTATAGATTTCTCAGCGAACGTCGATGGAGAGATGTCGGAGGCGAACGCCTTTGCTATCCTCCGTCGATCGCCGCGCCGCTGTTACCGCATTTCGGTTTACGAAAGGATTTTTAGATAGGGAGAGTGAGTGCCGCTTCGCATGACAATACTGCGTGGCGAAAATCTCAGGAGGTCTCTGGTTCAGTATCAGAGCTTTTCTGAAGCGAGCTGGAAGGCGTTTGCCGCGGATCGAGACGGAAGTGAAAATCCGCGAAGCTTTAGATGCCCCGCCCGATCTCGGTTGCCATGCTGCGCGGAATGGGTTCCTTGCCGCGACTATCGATGTAAGCCCGAATCACCTTGGGATCTTCGTCTTTCGATAACGCGATGCCGATGAAGACGGCGCCGCTGATGAAAATGAAAGCGATCAAACCAAGGAAGATCTTCATAGAACTATTAAAAGCGATTTCGTTTCACAGCCGCGTGCTTTGCGGTGACTCATTGTTATGACGTCACGCGAAAAAGTTTTCCCCTTCGGTGCGAAATTGATGAGGGCTGTGGCGCAAGTGCCTGGATTTTCAGCGTTTTGAGGCTTAGGCGCACATCTGCACCTGCGCTGCAACCTGCTCGAGGGTCCGTGCTTGGGGAAAGAGGCTTGCCACATGCTGGATCACCGCGTCGACGATTGCGTCCGGACAACTCGCACCCGATGTCACCGCGATGGTGGGAGTGCCCTCGAGCGGGAGCCAGTCGTACGTGACGGTGAGCCGAAGCTCGCGAAGATCGAAATGTCGAACTGCCCGCTCGCTGAGAATCTCAGAGCGGTCTTTGATGTAGAACGTGGGCATCTGTTCCTGGCAGAGCTCGACGAGGTGCGAAGTGTTTGAGCTGTTATAGCCGCCGACGACGATCGCAAGATCTGCCCCCGATGCGATCAGCGCCTGTGTTGCCGACTGATTCTCGTAAGTCGCGTAGCACAACGTGTCACGTGTGTCGGCGAAATGCTCCTTGATCGTCTCATCGCCCCATATGTCGAGCAGCGCTTCTTTGATCGTTAATGCGATCTCCTGCGTCTCCGTCGCGAGCATCGTCGTTTGATTCACGACGCCGACGCGTCGAAGATGAATGAGGGGATCGAACGAAGGGGATGTCGCGCGCGCGAACACCTTCCAGAAAGCCTCGAGGGACTTCTCTCCTCTCATGAACGAAACGAGGAACTGAGTGTCCTCCATATCGCGAACAATCAACGTCGGAGCTGTCTCTTTGCTGTGGGAGAACGTCGCGCGTGTTTCTTCATGGGAACGCTTCCCATGCAGGATCACGGAAAAACCATTCTTCCCGAGCTCGGCGGCACGCTTCCAAACCTTCTCGACGAAAGGGCAAGTCGTGTCGTACTGCGCGATGTTTGCGCCCGTTGCGCCAATCTCGTTTTGGAGTTCGATCGTCGTTCCGAACGCGGGAACGACGACGACGTCGTCGGGGGTGAGGCTTGAGATGGGGAACAATCGAGAGCCCTGAGTGTCCATCAAGAATCTGACGCCATGGGCGATCAGATCGGCGTTGACCTCTGGATTGTGAATCATCTCACTGAGCAGGAAAATTCGACGATCGGGGTTCTCTCGGATGGCGCGATAGGCGATTTCGATCGCGTTCTCTACGCCGTAACAGAAGCCGAAATGTCGAGCGACTTTGAAGCGAACGGAACCAAAGTCGAGAAGGGTTGGGGTGAGATCGCGTCGCTTCGGATCGCTCGCGGTGCGATGCCGCTTGATCTGAGTAATTCCCGGTGAGCGGTAAAACAGAGGAACATCAAATTCCTTCGGCACGGCCCACCTCCTCAGAGAAGTTTATATAATCCGCCATCTGGAGCGGGATCGACGTCGCCATTCCCACATGCATCAATCGAGATGGCAAGCGGTCGCGTCGAAGCCTAACCGCGCGTAGAGGCCTCGGTCAATCGAGGGGTTGCCCGTGAGCGAGCGGGCATATTCCACGAGTGGCGCCTTGGTTATGAAGGATTTCGGCGGAATGTGACTACGCTGACTAGGTTGTGCACAACTCCCACCAAGCACTCCGCGGATACCAGGGCTCTCCTTGTGGACCGTTGGAATCGCGAAGCCCGCAAGGCCTCGCCCTTATTGGCTCGGCTATCCCCCAGTGGGCCGGTCCCCCGGAAGAGCGACCGAATCTGCCGAGTATTCGAGCCGCGTTGACGTCTCTCCCGCTCCGGTGGCACTCCACTATGCGAACGTTCGACCACGCCTTACTCCGCTCAAGGAGTGAGGGGGTGTGTTGAATACCGAAGCGACGCCAGAATCGCGTTTCGAAGCCGACGCAACGACCGCCCTCCAAGCCAATCTTTTTCTAATTTCCCCTTGCGACCCAAGTGCGCTTGCTATAACTCACTTGAAGCAAATAACGAGACTCCCGGCGCGCGTCGCTGAGACTGCACGGAAACTCCTCACTCAGGACGCCTGAACGTCCTGGCTGGACGTTCATCGCTGGCAGGTCGGGTGCGTAGGCCAGTGGGCCATACGTCGGGGTCCTCCCAGTAGGTTTCGCATGTGGGAGATTTCG
>JADYYL010000119.1 GCA_020853655.1 Deltaproteobacteria bacterium | reverse complement strand
GATCGCCGATGAGATCGTCCTCGCGTTGCTCGAGTGTGCTCACCGGGCGCCGAGCGGATTTAACCTGCAGCCGTGGGAGTTCCTCGTTGTTCGCGACGCGGAGACTCGCGCGCAGCTTCAGCGGGTTTGCATGGATCAGCGTCAGGTCGCTGAGGCCCCGGTGACGATCGTTGTTCTTTCAGACCCGCTTGCGTGGAAGCGGAGCTATCCTGAGGTCGTCCGCGAAAGCGTTCGAACCGGAATCTGGAATGCCGCACGCGCGAAGCGGTACCAGAAACTCATCGCGCTTCATTTCCGCACCGGGCCGTTCGGGTTATTCGGATTTCTCAAGCGAGTTGCCCTACCCATGATGCGACTCCGACGATCTTTCCCGGATGTCGTTACGTCGCGACACGAGGCGGAAGAATACGTGATGCGGCATACCATGCTTGCGGTCGAGAACCTTATGATCGCAGCGGCAGGCGCGGGTCTCGACACGTGTCCGATGGAGGGTTTCGATGAATGGAGACTCAAGCGCTTGCTTGGAATTCCCGCCCACTTGCGGGTGTGTCTCCTCGTCGTGCTGGGGAAGCGCGCGCCGGGAGTCAATCCTGTGGAGACCTATCGTGCGCCTTTAGAAAGTCGCGTTTCTTGGGATCGATACGGCGCGCGAATCTCGAGCGACGTATCGATTTAGGAGCGCTGGTGTGCAGGCTGTTGTTGAGTGCTGCAATGGAGCGAACCGTAGCCGAGGATGAAATCGACGGCGTGGATGCCGACGACCGTTCGAGTCGGAAAAAGTCCTTCCAACTTCGAGAGCACCACCCGATCGAGCGGATCGTTGAACGTCGGGACAATGACCACCGAATTCGCGATGTAGAAGTTCGCGTATGATGCGGGGAGCCGCTCGTCTCCGTAGTACAGCGGCGCGGGCATCGGGAGTTCAATGATCTCAAGCTTGCGCCCTCGGGCATCTGTTGCGGACTGCAACATCTTCTTGTTCTCTTGAGAGACCGCGTAATTCTCATCAGACGAATCGTTTTCGACAGCGACCACGACGACTCCGGGCGCCACGAACCGCGCGGCGTCATCGATGTGGCCGTGGGTGTCGTCGCCGCTGCACGTTCCCGCAATCCAAATCGTCTTCTGGATTCCAAGCGATTCTGCAAACGCCGATTCGTAGCCCTCTCGAGTCAGTCCCGGATTGCGTTCCTGGATCGGTGAGAGCAGGCACTGCTCCGTGGTGAGCATCGTGCCGAGACCGTCGGTTTCGATCGCTCCGCCTTCCAGCACAAGCCGTCCCTTTCCGTCGGGACGCATCGCCTCGACCATGCCGCGCTCGGTTGTTTTCGACACATACGCCGGGATCTGCGCGTCCGCGGCGTAGTTGTCGTACTTCGCCCAGGCATTAAACTTCCAGGCGATCCACTCCAGACCGGAGCTGGTCAACACCGCCGTCGGAGCGGAGTCGCGAAGCCAGCCACGATCGGTAGCAAAGTCATGGATGCGATATGTCTTGGGATCGACGGCGTGCAGCCTGAGGCACTCAACAGCATTCGCGCGAGTCTCTTCGTCGTGGCAAAGGATCTCGACCCGTTCTGAACGCGCGAGATGGCGGACCATCTCTGCGTAGGCCCATCGAACGGCGGAAAGTTTAAGCGGGAAGTCCGATTCCTCGTGTGGCCATGAGAGCCACGTCGCGTCATGCGGTTCCCATTCAGCGGGAAAACGGCGGTTAGAAGAGTTCGGGACCGAGGTCATGGCTTCAACTCCGAGGAGGCTCGTCTTGAGAATCGTAAGTGCGCGTTGACGAATGCGGAGGGTCTTACTTCAGAAGAAGCGACTTGATCAACTCGAAGGCGATCAGGACGATAATGATAAACTCGAGAATCTCGGATCGGCGCGTATTGACGATTTCAAGCAGAAGCTCGGAGACTTCAGAGGAGAGCCGCAACATCTTCTCGACTTTCTCGACGCGCTCCCGAATCTCGAAATTGTTGTAGAGCCCACTGTATAGCTTGTACGCTTCTTCGCGTTCCCAGGTCTTCTCCGGTTCGCTCATCAGAGCAAGCTGGCTCACTATTCGATGCTTAGTGCTCAGGCCTTGTCCAAGATATTGAAGGAGGCTCTTGCGAGTGGGTCGCTTGAACTCTCTCCCTTGGAGGAATCGGGTAAGACGCTCCGATTCGCGGAGAAACTCTTCGACCTCCCACTCGATCAGCTCGAGCGCGCTCGCCTGGCCGAGCACTTGCGCGACGATCTGGATGAATACCATGTCGAATTCGGGGATGGTCGCACTATTGAAACCGACATCCAGAACGCCCGGTTCAATCGAGAGCGTGACCTCGTCCTCCGCGATGTCTTCTTCCGCGGTGACGTCCTGCGACTTGCGGGCGGTCGAGAGGTTCAGCCTGTCGAGGTAGTTCTGATGCGCACCCGTCGGGACGTTGAAGAACACCACCGCGCCGAACTTGAAGACGAAAATCTTCTCGGCCGCACTGAGATGGAAGATCAAGCAATCCGGGCCGTAGCGTTCCGTGACTCCCGGGTAAAGAGAATCCGTGGCCTGCTTGAGGCTGATCCGCTCCGGCAGACTGTAGGTGTGCAGGGCGTACCGCGCCTTCGCGGTGTTTTCTACTGGGCGAATCGCTTGTTCATGCATAGCCACCATTGTAACCCGAAGGGAGGAGGGAATGGAAACCCGCAGAAAGCATTGATTTATAGGCTTTTACGGCATGTTTGGGGCCAATGAGCGTCGAGGAGTGCTCCTGCGAGATCCATGCACTGCTTCGCTGGGAGAGGGGGAAGGAGGAGAGACAATCCGGTGTGCTGTCCAAATCTTGTTCGATATCTACCGACGCAAGGCCCGTTGTGGCACAATCCGGCCGGAGTCACTGATGCCGATCCTGTTTCCAGAGTTTCCCTCCCATGTTGAAAGTTTCGAACGTCCATCTCAAATTTGGACG
>JADYYL010000118.1 GCA_020853655.1 Deltaproteobacteria bacterium | reverse complement strand
CATTCGAGCATCTCAGCCCGGAAGGCGATCCGTCGCTTGTTGAGCAGGTGGCTGGGAAAGTCGCGAAGGACGATCCACCGCTCGACGGTGTCGACTCCCCGATCGACCAAGGTCGCCGCCTGCTCGAGGGACAGAGCGCCGGCCGGAATCTTCCCACGCTTGGGAAGTTCCTTCTTCCGGTAGGTCTCTACTGCCGAAACATCCGCGGGACAGACGAAGCGGATCCCTCGGCGAGCCCTCACGAAACGCAACCGTGGCGCAGCGTTCGGGCGAAGCTTCAGAGGCTTCTTCGACTGGCTACTGTGGGAGTAGTTCAGCGAGACCGCGCTACCGAGCCAGCGGTGAACGCCCTGCAGCGACATCCTCCACTTGTCCGCGAGCTGCCCGGTCGTCGGCCAGTCGGAAGGGGCCTCGCCGATGATCGCGATGACGCGGGGATCCTGGCGGATACGATCGAGGTCCTTCTTCCAGACCAGCCGCGACCTGCCGAGGGAAAATCGACGGACGAGGCGCAGTCGCATGATGCGCTTGAAGAGGAACTTCGAGATCGAAAGGTGTTGTGCCCCTTCGATCTCATTGCAGATCGACTCCACCAGGGCGCGAATCTCGCGCGGGCTGTGAGCGATCTGGAGCTGTTCGATCGAGTCCTTGAAGATCCGATATCTCCGCTTCTTTTTCACTCCTGTGAGGAGGCCCACCATGCAGAGTCGCGAAACGTCTCCCTGCCGGAGGTTGAGGGACGTTGCGGCATCCCGAATGGAAAGAGATGGTCTTGAAGTCGCTCTTCGCTGTGTCACGAAAACCTCCACCGATCGAATAGTGAGGGCGGATGCCCTCGCAAAACGTTGGCCGGGCAGGTTGCCCGTCAAAAATGAGTCTGCAGTCGTACTCGTATGGAGATAGCGGAGAGAGCTAAAGAATGGTGCGATCACGAAAGAGCGCGGTGTCGGAGAGTAGAGGAAATGCTCTGGCGAATCAACGAATCGCCGCTGCCGAAGCCTCGGTGAAGCGGAGGCTCATTCTCGGCCGTCGACGCAAGCAGGCTTGATGTCAGCACTTTTCTCGCAGCATTCTCACTCCAGACATGCGATCCGCCATGACCTCTCATGTGTTCTTCGCCTCGAGCGAATGCCACGAGCGACACGAACAGTAACGGGATGAACGATGAGAACAGCACGGGACTTCGGAGTTCAAACACGATGGTTGCGTTTTGCCTCGTTGGGTCGCGCGATATTGTCGGCCATGGCATCTGCCACGCTCTTGCGTATGAGGGCCGTCGTATCGGAGGTTTGAGCTGGAAATGAGGTGTAGACGGCGGAAGTCTCAGAATCCTTCGATTGAAAACGCTTGTTGAAGTCCGCTCTGCCCCCGGAGCTGAAGTCGAGGGGCAGAGCGGTGGGTGTGTCTAGCCGACGAGTCGATCGCGGCTAGGTGCGACATCGTCGTTGTCGTCCGGCGGATCCGGGCGCTGAACGAGACGTGGTCCGAGTGGCCTATCGAAGAGCTCCATGTAGGGAGTTGTCGTTGCCACTTCGAGCGGTGATCCCGATGCCACGAGACGGCCTCCCTTGAAGATCAGGACCTGGTCCGCCTTTGCGACGTCGACCTGGCGGTGCGAGATCACGAGCGAAGTGACTCCTTGCTCTTCGAAGATCCGATTCGCGACTGCATCGGCGACGCCGGGCTCCAGGTGGTTGCACGGTTCGTCGAAGATTGAGTACGGCGCGCCGAGTCGGAAGAATGTTCGGGCGAGCATGACTCTTTGGAGCTGGCCTCCCGAGAGATCGTGCCCACCGACTTCCGCGCAGAGAACGGTATCCAATCCATCCGGCAGGTCATCCTCGACACGCTCCCAGTGCACTTGCCTGAGCGCGTCACGGACGTTGGAGTCGGTCGCTTCCCGTGTGGTATCACCCAGCGCGATATTCTCGCGCAGAGTCACAGGGAGCATGGCACCGTTCTGGAACCGAGTGCGCCAGTTGCGACGCCACCAGTTCAGGTCGAGCTGCATCAGGGGGATGCCATTGACCAGAATCTCGCCCTCGGTCGGGCGAAAAATCCCGAGCAACAACTTGAAGAGCGTCGACTTTCCCGATCCGTTCCCGCCCAGCAGCACGTAGCGCTGTCCCGGCTCGAGAACGAAACTGACTCGGCGGAGCGCGAACTTCCTTCGTCGCCCGGGTCGGTCCGTTTCGGGATACTGGAACGACACATTTCGGAACTCGATAGCCCAGGGGCCTGCCGAGTCCGAGATCTGCACTCCACCCTCCCATTCCTCGCTCGGTCCCATGTCGACCGTGTCCAGGACCTCGCGCGCTGCCGCCATTCGCTGAGCTTGATCCGCCCACTCGTCACTGAACTTCTCGACCGTGTCGAAGAAGTTGTAGGTCGTGAGGAATAGGAACAGAAGCTCGGCGAACGGAAGTCGTCCCGCCTGGTACTCGATTCCCAGTACGACGACCACCGCCACCAAACTCAGAAACATCAAGCCCGCGATGCCGCGCTGTGCCCGAAGGAGCTGCCGCTGTGGTGGCTCCAACTGGACTGCGATCCGTGTGTTTGTCGCGGTTGCTGCGCTGAGGAGCAGATCGGCGGCTCCCAGCGAGCGAACTTCCATGGATGCATCGACATCGAGGAAGACACCGGTCAGGGTGCTGCGGATCGTCTCATCCCGTGTTGTCGCTCGCGCGACGTTCCAGGAACTCCGAGAGTACTGCAGCAACACACGGAGGATCTGGTAGGCCGCCACGCCCGGAAGCGCGACGAGCCACCACTTGTACCAGAACATCACGAAGATTCCGGCGAGGAGCTCGATGACGTATCCGAGCAGATTCACCTGATTCTCCACGAGTGCGACGAGGTGGCTACGCCCCTCTTCGTTGACACGGTTCAGACGGTCGCGAGATTCGGGTTCGAGGAGATGCCCGAGGTCTGCCCGACTGATTGCGCGGGTGATGAGTTCGTCGAAGATCCGCTGTTCGTCGAGGCGCAACAGTCGCGTCCCGACGAAGTCAGCTGTTCGCGAGGTGAACCCGATGACCTTGAGGAGCACGAGCCCCGCGAAGATAACGATCGCGAGTATCGACATCTGGCCGCCGGGGACGGTCGCGGGTGTCAGCACGGAGGTCTCGCTCAACTTCCCGATGAGGAAGAAGATGAGATAGTCCACCACGCCGGTGACGAGGATTGCGAGTGAGAGCACGCCGAGCTTCCACCGCGTTTCCCGATGCGCCCACAGAAGCAGGAACAGTCGGTGACTTGTGGTGAACACGTCGCGCGCAGAGTGGATCGCCTGCTTGAGCCGAGCGATTCGAGTGCTGGCGAACTTACGAACGCCACGAAGCACAACGCGTAGTGAACGGGACAACGAACGTGACTGCTGATCACGGGACTGCATCGCTCACCTCCCTTCATTG
>JADYYL010000117.1 GCA_020853655.1 Deltaproteobacteria bacterium | reverse complement strand
CCCGCGATTTGACGATGAACCCGCCCTTCGCTCCGACGGGCACGATGATCGAATTCTTAATCATCTGCGTTTTCATCAATCCAAGAACTTCGGTTCGGAAGTCCTCGGGACGCTCGCTCCAACGAATGCCACCGCGAGCGACTTTGCCGCCGCGCAGATGAAGGCCTTCCACCTCTGGAGAGCAAAGGAAAATCTCGAACATCGGTCGTGGGCGAGGCATCGACGTGACTGACTGGCAGTCGATCTTCACCGCGAGTCGAAGCTGGTAATCGGTCTGATAGTAGTTCGTGCGCACGGATGATTCGAGCACATTGAACATCGCGCGGAGAACACGATCGTGGGCGAGCAGTGAGACACTCTTGAGCGCCTCAATGAATCGAACCTTGGTCTCCGCAAACGTCTTGAGCCTTGTCGTCATGTCCGCGGCATAGAGGTCTGGGTCAAACCTGAGACGGAACGCATCGACGAAGATCCGAACGAGCGTCGGGTTCTCCACGATTGCCGCTGAGATCACGCTCTCCGCGGGTGCGCTCTTAATCTGCCAAAGATAGTGTGCGTACAGCCGAACCATCGCGATTTCGCGAATGGTGAGCCCCGGATTCGCAAGCAATGCATTCAGAGGATCGTTCTCGGCTTGCTCAGTGAATACCGCTCGGAGTCCGGGAAGGATACGCTCGTCAACAAGCGCAGCCGACAGCGTCGTCGGACGTTTTGGACGAACGGTTAAGCTGCAAATAGTCGCCCACGGCTCTTGGGCAGAGCCGATCACAAACACGTTCTCATCGACGATGTGAAACCCTGCGTTCTCGAGCAGGGGGATCGTTTGACTCAGCGTGAGTCCCTTTCCTCGGCGAAATATTCGGAGATCGACACATTCCTCTGCGTGGGACGTGTTGTCAGGTCGACACGCACGGAGAGCAATCTCGATTGGCTTCTCGCCGGAAAGTGATTCGAGGACACCGATATCGAGGACGGCTTCATCTGCCGAAAAACTTGCCTTGTAATCGTCAGGCAGTGCGTCCCAATAGAAATCAAGCAGGCGACTGGCGACCGCTTTGCCCGAACGAACGGTGAGCATCTGAAACAACCGATCTTCCCAGCTGAGCGTAATCTCTGCGATGTCGCGCTCGATCTCTGCCATGCGTGGGGCAATGTCATCGATTCGCAAGTTGGGAACGAGGAAGAAGATCGCAACCAAGGACTCTTCGCCGGAAGCGACTCGTCGATCAATAGCCCCTGACGGGACATCGAACTTCGATTCGAGATACTCGGAGATCTCGTCGGCGACGGTTGAAGAAAAACGCCCCGCGGGCATGACCACGAGCAAGCTGGCAAATCGACCCGGAACGAGATCGAGGGGAAGGACTTTGGTCTCCCCACGTCGTTGAATCGACATCATGATCCGAAGCTGTTGCTGCAACGACTGTTCGCTCATTCGGAACATGGACGACTTGGTCAACAAGTTGAGGATGGTGACCGCTTCCTTATAATCATACGTGTTCGGGAGTAGCTCTTCGCCACGAAGGAGATTCGCCAGCTTTCGACGAGCGATCGGAATCATTGAGACGTCTTGGGCAATCGCTCGAGAGGTGTGCATTCCAATGATCGCGAGTACCTCCGCCGGAGCGTCCCCGGTTGCTGGCACAGAGACGAGCACGAGGTCGTGATAAATCCGCCGGTGGACCCGACTGCGAGGTGCGAGCTTCGAGAACATGATTGGAGCGCCAGAGTCGACCAGGAGTTTCGCGTCGCCCGTGGCAATCTCAAGCTGACGACGAATGTCGGCGTCGTTCGAATCGAACATGCCGAGTTTCTTCCGCTCGGCGAGTTCACCAGCGGGACCCCTTGTCCATGATCGCGAACCCAGGAAAATGAAATCGCCGTCGAGAAGCCATTCCAAGAACCGGACGATCTCCTCCCGGGCGTAAGGGTCCTCGTTCGCGACGGGGAGCGCCGATGTGGTGGTCTCCGGTGCACGAGTCGTTGGAAGATCTGCCGAAAGACGCTCGTGAGCGCGCACGATCTCGACTTGGATAGGCTGAAAGCTACTCGTCACCAGAAGAACGTCGTCCAAGATCTGTTCAATGGTCTTGGTGAGCTGCTCGGCTTCGTCTATGCGATCCATCTCAATGTACGTCAGAGAGACAAGTTCGCTGTCGCTCCGGATGATCGGATGGAGCAGGACGTGATAGCGAATATCATTGACGCGGAAGTACTCCGTAAGGGAATCGACAATGAACGGTCGATCCCACATGACGATCTCGATGCTCGTATACCCGCCGCGAGCCTCGCGCGGGTCGTGGCTGCGAACGAGGACGCGATACGGTTTCTGTTCGCGAAGGAAGGTTTTGATCGACTCGTGAGTGTCCTTCGCGATGGCACGGAGGGTGTCGATCGAAGTGCGCCTGAGGTAGTCCTCCGGCGCACGGCCAAAGATCGCCTCAGCAACGATTCGCCGCTCCGCATTCCAACCGTCCGTTGCGCCGTCTCCCTGCAATTGCTCGAGCCGTCGGTGCGCGAGTTCTTGTGAAACAGGGGACTGAGACACGTGGCGGAGGTTCATGCGCTATTTACCTTTCTGAGCACTGTGCGGCACTGGACCGGCAGATCGAAAACCAGAGACTGCCGTCACCGAAGTGAGAACGAGAGTCGAAACGAAGGTGCGGAAATCAGCGCACGGATTCTCTCCCGGAAGCTCATTCTTTCGCAAGCGCTGCTCCGCGAGCGAGGGAATCTCTGATCCCGAATCAGCGCTTTCCGAGAAGATCCGTTCGCACCCCCTTCGTGTGGCGGCAGGGGTCATGCGAGGCAACATTCCGAATCAGAATCAGATGAGTTGGCGAACCGCGTCGATTCGCGAGCTCGTAAGGGTAAACTTCGCCACTTTTATCGCAGCTGGCAGCACATTTGCGGTTATTTGAGCAATTGATCGAGGAATCGCCCCGCTCCACCGAGCTTCGGCGCGACCTTGTCGAGCGCTCGTTGGGCGACACCGGTGGCGCCCGCCCTTGCGGCATTTTTCAACAATCGATCGGTGTCCGGTATAACGGTAAATCGACCTGCTGATTTCCGGACGACAACGGGGATCTCGAGCCGCCCATTCCGGTCGAGCAAGTACTTCACGTTTGGTTGGTGCGAGAGAATTTCCTGCACGAGTCGCTGCGACAACTTCAGCTGCAAGCGGATATCCGCCTCGCCGGAGAAGGTCGCCGCACCTTCGCCGGTGATCGTATAGGCACGGTGATCGACGACGATCGAGTTCAGTCCGATCTTCCCCCCGCCGAACGCAGCCTGCAATGAGATCGTATCGAAGGGGGTGTCGGGTGACGCGAGTAGCTCCTGTTCATCTCGCGGGAGGTAGGCGGAGAGAGCGTCGGATACACCCGGAATGCCGCGAACGCTTCGAAGCACTTCACCGAAGATATTGACACCGAGGACTGCGCCGTTCGACGCGCGCAGTGTGGCCCCGCCATTGAGTGTCGGCAGGAGATTGTCGGTCGCGAAGTCCGCGCTGATGACCGTTGATTCGACCTTGCCAGTCATCGGTGAGTTTCCCGTGATCGCTGACAGTGCGCTTTGAATGTCGACGCCCGATCCAGTAATCCGCGCTTTGGCGAGGGTTGAGCCTGGCGGCGGGAGTTCCCCTTCAGCCGTAATCTTCCCTCCAAAAATTCCAAGCGTGCTTTTCTCCAGCCGAACGCCTCCGTCAACGATCGACACTGGAAGCGCGAGGTCGTTGATAGCGAGGCGACTCGTCTTGATCTCCTTCGCGGAGATTTGCGCCTTTCCGCTTTTGTCCAGCGTGGAATAGGCTCCCGAGGCGCGGAACTCCGTTACGTTCCCGCTGCGCGCAAGCGGATGCTCAACGTGAATCGCCTGCATCATCGGGTCGAGGGCGATGCTCGGAGATGTCAGGTTGAAAGCGAAAACTGGAGAGCTGAGTCGTTTCGCCTGCACATCCGCGGAGAAGGGACTCCCCGCCACCGTGAGCGCGAATCCCTTCGTGGCGAGAGTGTCGTCATCGAGTCGGAGTTCTCCGGTTCCCCCGGTTATGCGGATTTCGCCTTCGGGCTTTCCTTCCTTGGGCGGAATCTTGACGAGGCCGGCGAGACCGTTGATCGAGAAGTCACCAAAAAACTTTGGGCCCGTTGCTCCGCCTGCGGCGACCGGCGGCTGACCTGGTGCATGGTCGCCGATAAAGACCTTTCCGGAGATCGCGCCGGCGGGCTCATATGCTTTGAGCATCGGCACGAAATCAGCGAGTGCGGCGAGGTTGACCCCATCAAGTTCAATATCTGCCTCGGCTCTTTCCATAGGAAAGAGCGTCCCCTTCGCCATGGCCGAGCTCCCCGCGAGATGAATGACGAGCGAATTCGCCGTGACGACATTTCCCGGCGCAATGTTCAGATCGAAAGTTGTGTTGAGCGTTCCACTCGGATTCTTCACGAACAATTCGCCGAAGCGAACGGAGGAGTCTTTTGCATCCACCGTTCCCGAAACGGCCATCTGATCGCCCTGTTTCTTGAGCGAAAATCGACCGGTGAGATTCTCAACCGCGAGCACACGGGCCGGTTCGACAGATTCGTCTGTGAAGACCAGGTTGAGGGCGTCGAACGCCGCCTCGTCCACGTTGAGGGAGACGCTCTTACCGGCGCTGGAAACCCGTCTGGTTTCTCTTGCTCCGTCGCCGTCCTCGCGTTTCGGTGCATCGGCCGTCGGCTTCGTGGCGAGCGAAAGATCTCCGACGGAGAACGACCCATCTTTTCTCTTCGTGATTCGGAGGCTCGCACGTTCAACGCGCAGTTCTGAGACGCTCATTTCTCCCTGTGCGATGCCGAGGAGAGACGTCTTGAGCAATACGCGCGGCACCGAAAAATTCTCATTCGTCGTCGCTTCGAAACGAATATTCTTGACTTCGATGCCGGCGCTCGGCAGCAGCGACAACTTGAGATCGTCGAATGCAACTTTGTGACCGAGCTGCTGGGAAAGGAGTGCGAGAATCTGTGGGCGGAACTTTTCGACGAGTGGATTCAGCGCGAAGACTCCCACGACTCCAATGAGGACGACGAGCGCGACGACGGTCAGTGCGAGCTTCTTCAGCATGGTCTCGATTCCATTCAAGAGCGCTTGATTCTGTGGGACTCAGGCGACGTGATTAACGCACACCTCCCCGCAAGTCGAACGGTGTTCGTCGAGAATTTCGGGAGATTCCATTGCGCCGGGTCCGAAGCGCGGTGACTCTCGCCCTCGAGCGACTCTGACGCATAAAGGCAGCGAAGATTTCTTGAGAGCGGATCAATCCGCTCTCGGGGTCGACGACCAGGGGGGCACTCTAAGTTCCTGTTTCCATTGAGGCGAGAGGGCCTGTCGGCCTAATAAGTGCCCACAATCTCTCGGATATTTTGGGTTTTCGGAGGATTCTGCTATAAATTCCGCAATAATCACTCTGGGAAACTCTTCGATCGACACCACTTATGATCAAGACCGCCGTCATCGGCTGTGGGTACCTCGGCCGCTTTCATGCAGAGAAATACGCGAAATCGGACCGCTGTGAGCTGGCTGCCGTCGTCGACGTTGACGGTGAGCGCGCCGCCGCCCTCGCCACAACCGTTGGCGCGATTCCACTGACTGACTTCCGAAAACTACTTGAGCTTGGCGTGAGCTGCGCGAGCGTCGTCTCTGACACGTCCTCCCATTTCGAGATTGCCTCGTGGCTTCTGGAGAACGGGATCGACGTGCTCGTCGAGAAGCCAATGACGGTTACCACAGCAGAGGGTCGTGCTCTGATCGAGCTCGCTGATTCGAGGGGAAGGGTACTGCAGGTTGGTCATCTCGAGCGCTTCAATCCGGCGTTTCGCGCGGTGAAGAGCCTCCTGACCGAACCACGGTTTTTCGAGGCGCGGCGGATCACGCCGTTTACAGGGCGGGCCTTCGACGTCGACGTGATCCGGGATTTGATGATTCACGACATCGATATCATTGCTCACCTCGTGGGGAAGCCCCTCGCCAAGATTGACGCCGTCGGCACCCCCGTTCTGACCGGTTCGATCGACGTCGCGAGTGCGCGCCTGGAGTTCGAAGGCGGTGCCGTCGCGAACGTGACTGCGAGTCGCGTTGCGACGCAGGCCGAGCGTTCGATTCGTATCTTTCAGCCTTCCGCCTATGTCTCGCTGGATTACGGGCGCAAGAAGATCAAGCTCTGCCGCCTGTCGCCGGAAAAGGATGAGCGGGGGTTCCCTCGTATCGAGATGCAGGAGCTGCCTGTGGAAGAGCGCGATGCGCTCGCTGACGAACTCGATAGTTTCTTGCGATCCGTCGAGACTCGGCAATCTCCAGAGGTTACCGGCCGCGATGGCCTGCGGGCGATCGAGCTTGCAGAGATGATCGTTGGAGCTGTTCGCCTGGATGTCGCACCGGCGCGGAGTATCGCGAACTTTTAGGCATTCGGTATGAATCAGAGTCAAAACGCGGCGACGCAATCAGACGAAAACATCGCCATGAGGCCGATGAAGAAGCTCCGCATCTTGATCGTCGCCGGAGAGCCTTCGAGCGATCATCATGGTGCGGCAGTCGTCGAACGTATTCGAGCGATGGCGCCAAACGTTGAGATTGTTGGGATGGGGGGCGGTGCATTGCGCGACGCTGGGGTGACCACGATTGTCGACAGCGAGACCTCAGGCTCCATCATGGGCATCACCGAGGTGCTCCGCCACATTCCAAAGATTCTGCAGTCCTTCAACCTTCTCGTTGCCGAGGTCGATCGGCAAAAGCCCGACCTCGCGATCTTGATCGATTTTCCGGATTTCAATCTCCGCCTCGCCAAGAAGCTCGCGAAGCGGGGGGTTCGAGTTTTGTATTACATCAGCCCCCAGCTCTGGGCGTGGCGTTCGGGGCGCGTGAAAACGATGAAGCGAACGGTGACGAAGGTCGCCGCGATCTTTCCTTTTGAGGAAGGCTTCTACCATCGCCACAACGTGGATGCTGAGTACGTTGGGCATCCGTTCATGAGCGAGTTACCCATATCGAT
>JADYYL010000116.1 GCA_020853655.1 Deltaproteobacteria bacterium | reverse complement strand
TCTCTGGATCGATGATCCCGTCACGTCCCGTGGTGACGAGTGTCAGTTCGAGATTGGAAAAGCGTTTGAGCGGTTCGAGCATCGCAGGGTGTTCAATCGCAGATGCAATCGCGTGCCCCTTCCCACCTCGCAGCATAGGAGCGAGCAGTCCGTGCACAAGCATGTTGCACCCTTCCGTCCCGCCGGAGGTAAATGTCACGTCGGCGTCGACCGATTGACCAAGCGTCAGCAGTCGGAGCAGCTGAGTGCGTGCATGAGTGAGCTGTCGTCGTGCAGCTCGACCCGCCGCGTGGATGCTCGAGGGATTTCGCATCGGGTCAGTTTCGGAGAACACGCGAAGCACAGCATCTCTCGCTTCGGGACGAAGCGCCGTCGTCGCGTTGGCATCAAGGTAGATCACGTGTGCACCGTCGTTGGGGAAAAAGGAGCAATTCACGCCCGACTTGAGCGGAAATCGCGATCCTTCGGTCCTCGATAGAATTTCGTAATGCGCTGAGATTATTCGATTTTTCGGAAAAACTCAAAATACCGCCCGGAGCCCCGTAGTTTCGTCGGGAACGCTCCGGTAAAATCTATAAAGATTCGAGTAGGTTCTGTCGTTTTACTAGGTATGAGTTTGCTCTCCAGCGTCATCCCTGCAGCATCGGCACAGGTCGCCCACACGGCGACGCAGCAAACTATGGCGCGCATGGATTCCGGCTCCGCGCAGAATGCTGCGGTGCAAAACGCGGTGGTCTCCGGACAGGCCGCGGTGGTCAGCCTCTCCAGTAACTCGGCGAAACGCGCAGCGACTCACGGCGAAAGTAAAAGCGTCGATTCAAGCTTCGATGCCCAGACCGCGAAAGAGAAGGTCGAGCAGAAAGCGGAGAAGGAATCGAAGAGCACGGGCGGCAGCTTCAAGGCGACCGCTTAAGCTTCAGCCTCCGTTCCACTCTCATTCAAGGCAACCCCAGGCGCTGGCGCATCAATCGTCAACCGCCGAGATTCCATCTCGTGTCTCAGGAACTCGATCTCGCCCGCAACCGTCGCGCCGCGATAGACAGACGATCGCTCGAGCTTTTGATGGTCGCTTCCTTCGCGTCGCACCGCGGACAACCAGTTAAACGAGCCCTCGACAAGCGTGTGATCGTCGATCGCCAAGCTTTTATTGTGCACTCTTCTCACGACATGCAGCGTTGCGCCTGCGTTGATGATGCGCTCCCGCCCTTCTTTCGAAGCAGGCTTCATCTCTCCGTTCGGGCAATCCAACAAATTGTCGGTGTAGATCGTCACTTTTACCCCTCGGTCGAGGGCGATGCGGATAAGATCCTCAATGCGGTCAGCGTTGATCGCTCCCGCAGAGATCGTCGGTGAAACGATCATCAGCTCGCTTCGCGCAGAGCGGAAGGCGTCGCGCAGGATCTCGCGATGCTGAGCCAACGTGACGAGGCGCTCGCTCTCGGCGCCTGGGACCTCGCGTTCAGGCGCGGTGGTACTCCGTGGAATCTCATTCTCATTCGACTCAAAGAGATAGCGAGCCAACGTCGAAGACGGCAGCGTCCCTTCGGGTTTGAAGATCTCCATGTCTCCAAACACGAGGAACGAATCTCGCGCGCGGGTCACTGCAACGTTGAGGAAGTTCACGTTCTGATCGAAATACATGAACGACGTGCTGTTGCGATCGTAGACCGGAGAGAAGATAACGATCGGGCGCTCCGCTCCTTGCAGAGCCTGCACCGTGCCGATGGTCAACCGATTCAACCGACGCGGAAAGGCTTTCCGCAACTCACGAGCTTGGGCCGCGAACGGCGTCACGATGGCGACCACTTCCTCCAAGCTCTTTGCTTCAAATGCTTCGAGCAGCCGCTGCTCGTGCTCGAGCAGCCAGGCGAGAATCTCGTCGGCCTCCTGAAGATTGATACGGCTCTTGCCCGAGCGCGAAGACACTCCGGGCACGTGGACGTATCCAAACGCCGGAAGATGTCGAACGGCCGGGTCCGGCCGGATCGGCACGAGCCGGCCACGATAGGCGAGCTGGTTCGCAAAATCGACGATCTTGGGAATTGATCGACGGTGTTCAGAGAGGAAGACGCCAAGCGAGTTCCCCTCGATAAAACGGGAACTGCGCAATGCAAGGCGCATGAGACTTCCACTGGAAGACAGCAAGCCGCGTCGCTCGGCCTTCTCCCATGCGCGATCGTCCTCGGCACGCACGATCTTCAACTGCTCAGCGTTCGCGCGGTCGACATGTGGTGGAATGTTCCACACCGGCTCGAGCTGAAGGGGATCGCCAATGACTATGACGCGCTTTGCCACAACCCAAACGGCCGCGCCGGATTCCGGCGTGACCTGGCTCGCTTCGTCGACAATCAGCCAATCGATTGGTGGCTTCGGGTCGTCGCGCTCATAGCGGAAGAATCGTGGCAACATCGAGAGGGTCGCGACAAACGCCGGTGTGATCATCGCGCGACGGTGCCAATCGCGTGGCTCTCCTTCAAACTCGTCTCCAGGTCGACGCCCCGAGCGCGAGGCCATGTAATCGCGCATCGCGAGGATCCAGCGCGCCTCCCAGTAGTGCGTCGCGAGCATGAACAGCTCATAGCGAAGCGTCGGATCAAAAGTCGCGAGCGTCTTGAGCTCCTCCTCGACCAACGGGACCTTGCGATCAAACCAGGCTCGGATCCAATGGAACGCTCCGCCGTGAGCGCGGAAAATCTCCTTGTTCAACTCCTGCTTCTTCGTGACGAAGGCGCGCTCAATCAAACCGATGGCTGCCTTGAGCGAGGACGATTTTTTGAAATGCGCCTCGCAGCGACGGAGGAACTCTTTCTCGGCTCCCTCCAAAAACGCGAACGAGCTGAGCTCGGAAGAGAAGCCGGTGCCATCCCTCCGCTCGAGCTGATAGTGCGCGGATTCCGCTGCTCGCGCCGCGGATACGCAAAAGGTTCCATAGCTTTTGATGTCGGGGATCCAGCGCCCGCCGAGAGTTCCCGTATCCGGCTCCGACCGTCCAAACGAATCGATAATGTTCGTGACGGATTGGTTCGTTGCGCCAGAGCACACGATCATCGGCGGATGCTTCTGACCGACGGAATTGACGAAGAGCGAGGCAACGATCGCTTGAATCAACGTCGTCTTCCCGGTTCCCGGCATACCGGTGACGGGAAGCGAATCGCCATCGCCAATCTGAAACACGCGTTGCAGAGCGAGACTCTGCGACGGAGCGAGCAAGTAGTGCGGCGAGAAATGCCCAGTGTGCATCCGCTCCGCAGAGGGAAAGAAACTGACAGTGGGAGAAAACGGTGTCGGGTTTGGATCGGCAAGCGTTGCGAACGCCTTCAGCGCTCCGAGCGGACGCCGACCACGGAGGACGTCATCGTAGATCGTCTCGAGCGCCTGATTCGCCGAACCCATCGTACTGCCGAGCATAAGCGTGGCATTGATCTCGCGCCGATAGTCCTCGATGTCGAGCGCCTCGTGTCCATCCCCCGTCACATACCGGAGCAGTTGTTCGGCGTAGCCCCAGTAATCGGCCCATCCTTTCCATTCTCGGGCGGGATACTTTCGCGAAAACTTCTCCAGATCCTTCCATGTCCCGAGCACGATCGAATCTTCGCCGACGACGGGTTCGAGCAGTCCTCGCGGAATCCACGGGACATCGCGTTCTGGGGGAACAAGCCTACCGTCCCGTTCAATCTGTGCTGGAACCCAGAGAGCGCCGACGCGGGACGGACCCGGGACCGTTCGTTCCTTCTTTCGCAGAACCAATGGGCAGATGAGCACTGGGAGGCGACCTTCTTTCCCCGCGTCAAAGCGTGAGGGCCCGCCATTTCGTGCCTTCGCTTCTGCGGCAATCGCGCGTTCGAGATCGACGAAGACGCCGGGAGAACAGACACCGCGCTCGAGTTCCTGCTTCGTGATCTCACGCGCGGAGCCCGTCTTGTCGCGCTCGATTGGATCGCCACTTTCTGCTTGTTGAAGTGACGCGCGCCAATACTCGATCACTCGTCGGGCATCGGAGGGGACTTTGTAGCGCGGCGTATCGCTCTGTTTGCGCCGTTTTCGACTGCTCATTGGCGCACCAAACACCGTTCGTGGTTCGTTGGGATAGAGAGAAACGTTCGTTTAAGTTGAAAAAACACGGATATAACGCAGAACTCCATTGACTCTCAGAAAAGCGTTCCGTATCTTCTCTAGTTATTATGCACCGATCAACCGAACTCCTTATTGCCCTCCTCCTTCTGAGCGCCAGATAACGGCGGGGGCAATCTTGTGAAAAGAGCCCGCCTGAGAGCGGGTTTTTTTATGAGCTGGAGTCCGATTTTGATTGTGGTTTGAGGGACTTAACGGACCCCCATATTGGGCACGGGAAGCCTGAGCCAGCGCATAATGGAACTGTAGTGCTATTGAAACATTGGAATGTCTCCAATCTGAATTTGAAGCGACGGGATGAACTTTAACTTCTCACATGTGCTGCACGGACAGACTCTTACGAGCTGTGATCCGTTGAGCCAGGGTCGGGTGACCCTCTCGCTTCTTATTATTCGAGCAAGGTGCGGACCGCCGAGTCGGCGGTAGTTGCTCGTCAAGAGCCCCCGCACCGCTCAACACGGTGCGGGGGTTTTTTTTTGCTCTTCGAATGGCGCGTGAACGGTCAGGCGCATTCGTTGTGAACGCTCTTTCAAGATGTCAGTTCGGTAGAAGAGAGACTGATCGCTGCTGAGTGACGCGCGCGCGTGACTTTGGCAGCGGTAGGCAATCATTTTTACTTGAGGTTGAGAGAGAGAGAAATATCTCAGGCGAATTCCGACGTTCTCAGCTTTTCACCCGCTTTGGCGATGAGTTCCGGTCCCATGCTGTTTGAGTCCACTGAGATGGATTCAGACAGCATGGGGCACGGGGTTCCATTGCTTTGAAGAGAGGTGAGTTGGGAAATGAACCAGAAGAAGAAGTACCGACGGATGGCACGTGGGCGACAAGACGTCACGGCTTACGTCGAGGTGGCCGCTCGGCCCAACGCGAAGGTCACCGAAGCCTTCCGCGCGGAGTTCATCAAAGCGGGCCGCGCCGACGGATTTTTCGTCTGGCGCGTTTCGCGACGGATTGACGATGTCCTTTACGCCATCGACCAGTTCCACGGGACAGTCGCGCAGATGGAAAGCTTGCGCGAGAACGACGAGATGTTCCTGTCTCAGTCGGCGATCGTTCGGGGGGCAACACCCGTTCTCGTGCCCCTGAACCCCGGTCAGTTGTTCAAGGGCAGGCAGCTTGTGTTCCAGACGGTGGAACTCGAGGTCGTCGACGGGCGCAAACGCTACTTCGTGTGTGCACTCGTCCGCGACGGCGAACAGATCCGGTTCTACCGAACGCTGATCCAACCGGTCTGCCCGAAGTGCAAG
>JADYYL010000115.1 GCA_020853655.1 Deltaproteobacteria bacterium | reverse complement strand
GGGTTCCCAGAGATGCTGCTTCGCAACAACGAACTGCGACTTCGCCTTCTCTGGTGTAAACGACGCGATGAGATTCACGATGTCGCGCGCTTCGTCGACGAAGTATTTGTCGGGAAGTTGAGCGACTTGAAAAACGTGTGGTGGCCGACGCTGCGGAACTTCAATCTCCGTATCCGCGGTCATATACATGATGGTCGCTGCGAGCAGCGCGAGCGCGGTGACGGGAAAAAAGATGAACGCAATTCCACGCCAGAGGTTCGCCTCTTCACGGAAGCTTTCCCACAGCCGAACGGTATCGATCCCCTCGAGGGTCTTCACCCGTTCCAGGTGCTGGATATCGTGTTGTAACGAACCAAAAGCCATACAATCTCTTTTTTCGTTGCTCGTCGGTCGTTTGGGCCATTTCTGCCCCCCCAACCTCTACCCCAACTACACCGGCCACAAAGACACTTCGAGCCCCTGACCAACCCAAATCCGTCGAAACGGCCCGTCTGCTCCAGCCTAACTCTAACTAACCAAGATCAATGAGCATTCCTACTCGTCTGCCCTACTCTTTTGTAGGGCTCTCCGCTGCGGGTTGAGCCTCTTCGACTTCAGCCCGGCCGCCCAGGGTCGGAAGCTCCCGCTCCTCGAACCGCATGTCCGTCACGACGATCCCGTACTCGTTATAAACGTTTCGGGGGATAGTCGTCATCCGCACGTAGGCGACAAATTCATCCTCCGGAAGCGCCCGATTACCGATCAACTTCTGGCGTTTTCCGGGGAGCCGAACCACGACGGAGTCGAGCTCCGGACGCCGCTCGACTTTGACCTGCTTCGTATCGATGAAAAATAGCTGCGATCGCGCGGTCTGCTGGATCATCCGCAGCTCAGTCTTAATCTTGTCGGTCTCGAACTGAGTGAGAGCCGGCTCCCACAGATACTTCCGCGCCGCCTTGAACTGTCGATCGACAGTTGCCGGGGTAAATGTCGTGATGAGATTCGCGACTTCCACGGCGACGTGAATGAATTCGCTGTCAGGAAGTTTCTTCACGGAGTAGTGGCCCGGCTGCGGACGCTCGGGAACCTCGACGATCGTATCTCCGCTGAAATACATCGAGAGAGCGACCAGCAGAGCAACGACGGCGAGCGGAGATTGTAGCAGAGCGATCGCGCGCCAAAAGTGCGCCTTCTCGCGGTAACGCTCCCAAACTTTGACGGAATCCTCGCCGGTACGACCGTCGACGATTTCGAGCTTGCGGTCGGCGCCACTGCTTTCTTTAGATTTTGCCGCCATAAACCTTCATCTATTCAAAAAGTGCCGAAAAACTGCTATGCTCACCGGCTCCACATGGAACTACTCGCGAACACTTACAACCCTGAAGCGTCTTCCTCGCGGCCGTCCGCGTCTTTCAAATCCTCGACGTTTGTCGGAAACATCTCGTGAAGTCCGAGTCGCACGAAGGGCGACTTGACCGGGAGTTCGCGCACCGGCGAACCACTCCAGATCGGCTGAAGACTAGAGGGAGCCGGGATATCGATCGGCGGAAGTCCGAGGCCACTGGTCAGCATGTTGCGGACACCGCGGTGCTCATCGGGAAACATCCGACGGAGTGAGGCGAGCGTGGTGGAGGTCAGGGCGAGGCCCGCGAGCATGAACGGCATCGCCTGCACGGTCGACGAGCTGATCGATCCGATCATGAGGAACACGACGATACCGCAGACCCACTCCATGAAGTTTGCACCCATGAAGGTCCACTGCTCTTCGAGTCCTTGCAGTACTTCTCCGCCGTCCATAAGACCAATCTACCCGTTCAATAAGAAACGTTCGATAAGAGCAGAGCTATTCCGCCATCCCGCCCACAGGCGAGACATCAGATTTCCCGCTCTTTTCTTCAGCAGCTTGCACCTCTTCGGCGAGCTTTTTCAAGCGATCCCGGAGCTCCGACTCGCTTAGCGGCTTCGCCTCGCCTGAGCCAGAAGCAGCAGCTTCGCTCTTCTCAATCCGAATGGCGCCGACGCCGCTCTCAACGGAAACTTCTTTGGTCGAAGTCGACTTCTCAATGTTGATAGTCGCAGGCTTTGTGTTCATGGCTTCTTCAAACTCGAGCGGCTCTTCAGCGCTCTTGGTCTCGGTCACCTTCTCCACGACCTTCTTCTCGACTTTCCGCTCCGAGAGCTTTGGTTCGACGGCGCTCTCCTTCACCTCGGTTCGGATCGTGGAAACGGTTTCGGTCGATTTGTATTCGGCAGCGGGAGCCTCGAGTTCAGATGTCTTCTCGATCTTCACTTGGGCAGGCTTATCGACAGTCTTCGAAGCAACCTTCGGAGCGACGGCTTTCGCCGGTCCGGCGAGTCGTCCGCGCGAGACTTCAACACGGGCACCAACTGGCGTCTTCACGCGAGAGAGTGCGGCATGCGCCTTGTCCTCACGACCACCGACAGCGGTTTCGCGCGTCAGCGACGATGCATTCGGAAGAGCAACACCACCGGCGACCGAACGGGGTTGAGGATTGAGTACGCGATCAAGCTCTTGAGCGCGGGAAATAACGTTGTTTCTCCACTGCTCACCGTCAATCAGGAGGTCAGGGCGAGCGATATCGCGAGCACGCTCGAACTCCGCGAGAGACTCAAGCAGCATCGTGCGAGCTCGCGCGTAGTGAGCCAGCGACGCGGCGCGACGCTCGGGATCCATCATCCCAGCAGATCCAGCACCGCTTCGGGTTGAAACTTCCTGACGAATAGAAACAGCACCACCCGGATTAGCGGAGGACATTCCGCTCCGTTCGATTCCAACGGAAGCAGAACCCGATTGAGCAGAAGAATGTATCGTGACGCCCTGAGCGCCGCGACTGGCATTAAATGCTGCGGGAGACGGCGAGCCGTCCTGATCGTAAAGGGCGGGGTTATAGGAGGCGTCGGCAGCGCCATACGCTTCGCCATCGGTCGGTCCGTCAGCGGACGCCAGATTGGGCGAAGTGGCAATGCCACTGATAAGTACCGCGACGGCTACGACTTGGGATGCAATGACACGCGGGCTCATCTACCGTTACCTCAATTTAGAAATTCGAGATTACTTCAGTTTCGTCCGACCGCAACGGACCTCGTTCGTTATGGTCAAACCGAGAAACTTTTTGCCTTCAGCAAGAAGTCTAATAAGTTCAATGGGTTACCAATCAGCTCGCACGAATCACACCGTGCAAACCGTCCGACCCGATCCATAATCCGCCGTCCCCCACGATCTGCTCCTCTCTTTCATTCGAGCGGACAGGCGAATAACCTAAAACTTCACCGCACCGCGCGGTTGACCTCAACCCAAAACAAGAACGATCCATGGAGCACATCAACCCCGCGACCGGCGATCGCACTATCATCGAAGAGTCGCCCCTCGAGGAGATTCCAACACTCGTTCGACGCGCGGAGGAGGGACAACGAGCGCTGACTTCTACCGCGACGCGGGAGCGCATTCGATTCCTTCGGCGACTCAGCGACGCTCTCGATCAGCGTCGCTCCGAATGCGTGTCGCTTATTGGCAAAGAGATGGGCAAACCAGCCAAGCTGGCAGACATCGAGATCACCAGAGCACGAGAAGAGATCGATTTCCTCGCCGATCATGCTGAAGGTTGGCTCGCGCCCGAACCGTGCCCGGGGGGAAAGGTCCATTTCGATCCGCTCGGAGTCATCGCGGTGATATCCCCGTGGAACTTTCCGTTTCTCCTGCCCCTGCGCAGTATTCCGTCTGCGATCGTGGCAGGAAACGGCGTCGTCTTTAAGCCCTCCGAACTGTCGCCGCGCTGCGGTATTCTTCTCACTGAGATCATTCGCGACACGCTTGGCGCCAATCGAGAGGCGATGCAGATTGTCGTCGGCGGAAAACTTCATGGAGAACGACTCGTCTCGATGGATCTTGAACTCATCGCGTTCACAGGGTCCACCAACGTAGGAAAATCAATAGCCGCAGCGGCAGCGACGCGGATGAAGCGATGCCTCCTTGAACTCGGGGGCCTTGACGCAGCCATCGTCCTGCGACCCGTCGATCTGCACAGCGCAGCGCGAGAGATCGTACTCGCGAACGCCCGAAACAGCGGTCAGGTGTGCAATGCAGTGAAGCGCGTTCTTGTCGACCGAGAGATCTTCGACGCCTTCGTCGAAGCGGCGCAGGAAGTCTCAAGCGCTTTGACGATCGGAGATCCTTCAGAAGATCGAGATATGGGGCCCCTGGTCTCGGACACCCAGCTCGCGCGTGTCGAGTCTTTCGTCGCAGACGCGCGAGAGCGCGGTGGGCGCATTCTGACGGGAGGCGAGAGACTCTCTCGAAACGGAAGCTTCTATCCGCACACGCTCGTCGTCGATGTGAATCGCGACATGCGGTTGATGCGCGAGGAGTGCTTTGGTCCAGTGCTGCCGATCATGCCAATCGACAGTGACGAAGATGCGATTCGTATTGCGAACGATACGCGTTTTGGACTCACGGCGTCGGTCTGGACAAGCGATCTTGCTCGAGCCGAATCAGTCGCCCAAAAGTTGAAGGTCGGTGTCGTGAGCGTCAATGCGCACAAGGCAGGCCCTCCGGGATCCCCGTGGGGTGGCGCGAAGGAGAGTGGACTGGGGCGGATGAAGACGAGGGAGGGTCTCCGCGAGTTCACAAACCTCAAACTGGTCACCCCGTAACCTCTGCGATCTAGAATCGCCACGTCCTGACCCGTACGGAGTCGTATCTGCGCCACGGGAGCGAAGCCTGTGAAAATCTCGCAAATTCGGAGCTTTATCTCCGTTGCTCTTGTTTGGGCGCGGATTTCAGCTATAATTCGCCGGCTTTTCTTGTGCGAGGTGAATCTCCCATTTCTTTTCGACCATAACGAATCGAACGGGGGGATCATTGGAACCGGTGAAATCAGAACCACTGCGATAGGATACATCCCGAGATAATCTCTTTGGATCGACTTTGTGTGGCGTTTTCACGGGTGTTGTCCGGCGAGTAGAGAGATGTGGACGGCAGAACCGTCTACGTAATGATCGCACGGTGCGATCGGGTTTCACCGCAGCACTTTCGCTGGGGTGGTTAGTTCCCGACAGTCTCGGGGGCCACGCGCGTGCGTGATAAGCCGCGGACCAAACAATGATGGACGGCCTGATCAGCGGTTGAGGTTTTCGTGGGTTCGACTTTAACAAAACGTCTTGAGAGCATTAAGGGTCAGCTCGAAGACGACAGTCTGAAACGTATCGGCTTTCGCCGCGCGTTTCTCCTGTCGATCGTCGGCGTGATTCTCTTCTGCGCTTTCTACGGCGCGCTGTTCGGCCCTGGTCTCCCATCCGAATCCGAATTCGCAGCGATGGCCGCAGAATCCGCGCCCATCGAAGAAGAAATATTTCAACCATTCCCCGACTACAACGATCCCGAAGCGGATATCGCCGAGGATGTTCTCATCATCGATGGTTGGACCGAGCGAACCAAGCGCGCGGTCCAAGACCGAATCTTCTGGTTGCACGGTTCGATACTGGGCCGTCCCGGCGCCGAGCTGTATCGAAGCATGGCAAACGGCATCGTCGCCGCACTCGATCCGGGAACGGCGATTGCCCGGGAGCAGGGCGAAATCCCGCTCTTTGTCGGCCTTGGCAGCTATGTTTCGAAAGTGGCTGCGAGCTTCCTTCTCCGCCTCACGTTCGTCCTAATCGTCGGTCTACCGCTCTGGATTTTCGGCGCTGTCGCGGGACTCCTCGTCTTCCGCCAGTTTCTCACGCCGCAATTTACAAGCGATATCCTTGGCATCTGCTCGCGCAAAGTAGGCCCGTTCTACTCCGGTATCTTCGGCCCACTTCGCGCCAACGGCACCGCAAGCGCAACCGACTTCTCCTGCCCCGGCCTCGCGTGCCCGACACGCGCCACACGTTCCGACACGCTCAAGGGTGAGTTGGCAAAGACGCTGAAGGAGTTCGGAGCGCAGAACGAACCGAATCTCGACCTCGCCGCCATCGTCATCTCCTACGGAGATTTCCCGCTCGAGGTTGAGGAAGAGCGAATATCAGAGGAACCCGAGCTCTCTCCTGTCGCTGCGATCCTCGCAGAATCGGCGCCGGTGATGACGACCGCCGTGTCGATCACAAACAAAGATGGCACGCTGATCGAAGGAGCCACCGAGGGCCTCAAAGCGATTCTCGCTGCGCACCAGGCCTTACAAAAATACTTCCTGCGAAAGGACGCGCAGATCTCGTCCCCGACCTCTGACGAGGCGCTCTTCGGAACGCATCGTCAGCGCCTCGAGTCAGCCGCACAGAAGCTTGATCCACTTGCCGCGTCGCTGCTGCTTTCGCTGACGCCGACACGGGGTCGCGCCGTTGCCGCGCTCCCGCCGACGGTCATCGCCTCGGCGTATCTTGCGATCGAAGCCGGCAAAAGCTTGGTTTATAAGCGCGCCGGCGACGGCTTCGCCCAGATTTCACGATTCCCACACCTTCAAGCACGCGCAGTCATCCACTCACTGCTGAGTTATCACGAGACGTATTCGGGCGATGAGCGGATGCACATTCGCCAAGCGATCATCTCGGCACGACGTCACGGTGACTTCGGCCGAGCGTTCCTGCCGATGGGGATGCCCGCCGCGTCGCGCGCACTGCGAGACTGGCTCGAGATTCTGTACTCTGCGCGCGCACGACGACCCGACGTGGCGAACCTTGTCGAGCTCGACGGACACATCGAGGAACTCAACTCGAACTGGCGCGTGATCTTCGCCCGAAAGCTCGATGAGTCGTCTCGGCAAGCCCCGACGGGTGGCCCGGCTGAGTTCGTGCTGAAGACTTTGTGGAAGGGACTGCCCTTCAAATCGGTCGTGCTCATGCCGCTCAAGGAGTTACTCGAAGCCGCCCTCACGGGCATCAGCGAGGCGCGGATCAAGCGCATCACTGCGCTGATGGATCTGACTCGGGCGCTTCATGCCAGCGTCAACATCTCGGCTCGACTCCCAGGCTTCAAACGCCAGGCCGTCGAAGCAGAGAAGGGCGGTCTTGAATCAGGCGGTATTACGAAGACGCTCGCCGAACGCGACGAAGATGGAAGCATGATTGAGCGGTGGCTCCTCGTCCGCAGAATGCTCACGAGATATAATTGGCTCTCGACCCGCATCGGCGATGACGCCGTTCCGGTAGACGGCCTCGTGCAAACCATCGTGGTGATCCGGAAGGGAGACAAAGGCGAAGCCGTGCCGATGGATGCCGTCGTGCCGATCCGTCAGCGCCGCTTGCGCGAGATCTTTGGCGCGCGATGGGAAGCGACGTATTACGGCGACGCTCCGCACTCGAGCACGGTGCAAGTCTTCGTCGATCCCGCAGAGTTCAACGAGACCGCGACCATTCGCGGCGAACAAGCAAAGAACGGCATGTTCAACCAGCTCCTCGGGATCGACACCCCGAAAGTGTTGTTTAGCGGGAGGAGCACCTAGTGGCCCGCGCGTATACAAAGACGGATGCGATCGGCGAGCAGGCGCGTTGGCGCGCCAACGTCTCGACCGTGTGCGCTGCTGTCTCGGTCGCCGCGCTGATGCTCGCGACAACATCTTACGCCGAGGCTCTTGGCCCTCACGGACTCTTTGTCCTCGCTGGATTGATTCCCGGAGTAGCACTCACGGCAGTTCTCGCCCTTCAATTGAAGCATGCGTGGGTTGAGCGAGAGCGCAAGAGGGAGAGCGATCGCCGTAACGGCGCGAAGGTCCTCGGAAGCCCTCCCGATCGAACCGCGTTTCAGCGCGCACTGTACGACGCCCGCCAACGTGGGAAGGTCATGATCGATCGCTACCTCGTTGGGTTCGAACTCGACTCGGGGAAGCCGATCTGGGTGACGGACGAAGAGATCTGCGGACACGGAGCGGTCTTCGCCAAAACCGGTTTCGGAAAAACGCTCTGGCTCGAAGGATTGATGTTCCAGCAGATGGCGCGTGGCCGCGCGAGCGGCTTTACGTTCATCGATGCGAAACGCGATCCCGGCACGCTCGCCGACATCATCCTGATGGCGCTCCTTACGGGACGAATCGAGGACCTCATTGTCGTCGATCCGTTCGACCCGGTTTGTGCCTACAACTTCGTCTTCACCACTCAACGCGCGGATGTGAAAGCACGAAAGGTCCTCCGATGCGGACTGCCCCCGACTTCGGACGCGAGCACGACAAAGCACTACGACCGACTTGCCGCCGATGCGGTGTATCGAATGGTGCGCGCGATGGAGAGCTTCGGGCTCGCGTGGTCGGTTCGCGACATCGCCGTGGCACTCTCCGCATTCCAGGTCGCTTATCCGCGCATGCGGCAATTGCTCCATGAATCGGGGTCAAAGAGCGCGATGGTCGAGCTCGGCCACCTGGCGAGCACCTACCGCACGGCGAAGGGAAGCCTCGATTCTGCGCGACTCACTGACAACCTCCGAGGGATCGCATCTGAGCTGCACTCGATCTCGAGTTCCGAAGCCGGAGAGATGTTCTGCATCCCCCGGGCGGATCTGAGCCTCACCGACGCCATCCTCCGCGGGAAGATGGTCTACTACATGTTGCCGCGACTCGAAGAAGCAGAGAGCGCAGCACGAATGGTGAAGGTCTTCCGCGAAGACCTCGAGGTCTCCATCGGCGAGGTCACATCGAGCCGGCTGCATAAGTTGGAAGATCCGCATCTCGTCATCATCGACGAGGGCGCCTCTACTTTTGGACCGACCTGGGCGAACCTCTTCGAGCTCGCCCGGAAGGGTCGTTTTGCCCTTATTTTCGGGGCTCAGTCCGTTGGCGGTCTGATGGACCAAACGATGGGGCTGAGCGAAGAGTTTTACGAGCGCGTAATGGCGAACGTGAATCTGAAAGTCATCATGCGAGTGGGCGATAACCGCACAGCGGAAGATATGTCCGAATGGATGGGCATG
>JADYYL010000114.1 GCA_020853655.1 Deltaproteobacteria bacterium | reverse complement strand
CATTTCGGACGACCCCGTAGGGCGCTCTACGAAAACATTCGCGTCACGGCTCGTGGGGGCGAAGGTCTCCACGATAGCAGCGTACTGCGAGCCAATACCGCCATCTGCCCAGCGAGCTCTTCCGGCACAATCGATTTGCGGAGAAAGAGCGGGAAGCCAGCTCTCGGAGCGATCCCGACTTTATCGTGAATTCCGTCGCATCACTTTCCCTCCCTCTGACCTTTCGGGACGGAGAGAGATATAGAATGTGAAGTGTCTCGACTTCCATGGGATCGTTTCTCGACCGGCGAGAAATGGGAACGAGAGAAACCCGGGTTGTTCAACCGGGCTTCTCTCTCACGAGCCTCTCAACCTTCTCCAAAACCTCCTGTCATGACCTCGCACGGAATAGCGGAGGATACTTGGGCCAGGGAAGTCGCCGTCCAAGCCAGTGCCCGAACCGGATGTAGCAAACGCGCACGAAGGTCTGAGGGCGCTTCGGAGGATTCCAGATCACCCACCGTTCGCTTTGCAGACTCAGGAGAGCGCCATCGTCAGCACCGTCGAACATTGCACGGAGCTGATTTTCGTCGCGTCCCGCCGGCTCGGTCGAAGGTGCCGGTTTGCGGAGCCCCCATCCCGTGAGGGAACGCGCGGCGTTGAGGATGTGCGGGAGGGGAGATCCTTCCCAGAGTGCAGACCGAGCAAGGACCTCGAACTCGGCGAGCACAACACACACCTTCCCAAGCCAACGTTCCTGCACGTCGACCACGGTCTTCCACAGCATGTAGCCTGCGGCACCGCTCACGAATGCGCTCGAGAGCATCGCCTGAAGAGGCAGCGCTATTTCCCCCACGGCGGACACGCCGCCGAGACGAAAAGTGAAGGCGAACGTCGCAAAGGTTACGAGCGCCGCTGCGAGGCGGAGGAAAACCCTCCACAAAGCAAACGGCTGGTGGCGAGCGATGCAGTGCGCGCGCTCATGCAGCAACACGACCCTCAGATCCTCTGCCCCCACGCGGTCGAAGTAGCTTCCTTCGATGATGATGATCCGCTGCTGACCCATCTGAGTCGATGTTGCCCGACCAAGACTCTCACGGTGGTCCGGATCCTGATCGACGATGTAGACAGCGATCCCGTCACGACCCTGCCCATTGGCTCGAAGGTCGGGATACTCAGGGCAGGCCTCACGAAGCATCTTCGAACAGAGCCAGCTTGGACGCGCTTTCGACACTCTCTCCGACACGGACCGCTCGTAACGACGCCAAGACATGACGTCGCGGATTGAAAGCAGCAGCAGTGCATAAGCCGCGATGGTCGGCGCCGGCGCCATCGACAGCAGAAAGTCGAGCCCGACGACGAGCACAAATCCCAGTACCATGTTGAAGAGGTGGATCAGTTGCGCGGCGACAATCGTAAGCCACGCTCGGAGTCGATTGACTCTCATCCCGTGACCATCCTTTCTGTGCGCAGGGCGCACGCCAACTTACGCGCAGAAGCACGTTTTCTTTTCGATTGATTGCGGTAGCAAGCGGAGAAGTTCCGCAGCGGTGACATTCAGCGAGGTGACGCGCAGAGCGCAACACCGATTCCCTAACCCATGACAAAGACAACAAAGAGCAAAACCCGAAAGAACTCGTTCTCAAGATAATAGGGCAGAAAGAGCTGCCAGTGAAGGGAGTGGGCGACAGTTTCAAAACAGAGCGTGTCGATTTCTGAGAATCTCAGGGACGCTCCCACGGTTAAGAGCGACGAGCGAATGACGATTCCAAGCTTGAACGAAGCCAAGATTCCGGCCTATTCAGCTGACTTGCTGCTTTCAGCTCGAAGGCTCGGCGCTCTCTCAGCCTCACTTCCTGCGCGAGACCGACTATCCACCCGGCACGCTCTTCCGGCATGATCGGATTACTTAGGATCGCCGATTCCAGAATGTCAGTGGACGCTGGGATGTGCATAGGACCGAGGGCTTCCCACCCGTCGTGAGGGAGGCAATCACCTACCTCCGAGAATCGGCCATATTGAGCACCAATGTGTGCTCCCGTTGTGCGAAATAGAAGATGCGAAATCGTGCTTCTGGCGGGACAGAAAGGCCTCATCGCTGCAATCTCAAAGCTCTACGAACTCTGAAATGCTCGTGCCTGAGGTCAAAACGAATGGCACTATCCGGACATGTCCGGATGACACACCCGATAGAATCCGAGCACATTGAACGATTGACCCTTGCGAGACACCGACATGCTCAGTTCAGACCCAAGAAAAGTCACTTCATATATCGGACCGATTCTCATCAGTCTGGCCGGTAGCGCCATCATGGCTTTCGGTGCCTATGAGTATACCGAAGTCGAACGCTTCAACACTTTGGGCATTCGAGCTTCCGGCACAGTGGAATCCGTGATTACCAGAGAGCACAAGTCGAGCAAGGGGACGAAGACCATCACTGAAGCGACCATCGCCTTTCGCGATCAGGCACAGGAGACGCATCGGATTGTCGTGAAGGAAAAGCTCGTAGAGGGTGCGACTCTCCAAATCATTTATCTACCCGGCGAGCCAGAGAGCGCTCGGACCGAGCAAGGGAATTCGCCGTGGACCCGGGCGGCCGTTCCTTTCGGT
>JADYYL010000113.1 GCA_020853655.1 Deltaproteobacteria bacterium | reverse complement strand
TAGAGTCGGGCGGAGCTAGACGGAATGATCAGTTCAGTAAAGGGCCTCGACGTCCGATCGCTGCGAGTGGTCGGATACACCGATCCTTCTGGCTCTGCTGCAAGTAACGAGCGATTATCGATCGCGCGTGCCGATGCGGTTGCCGCTTACCTTGAAAACGGACTCGCACGAAACGGTTCTGTTGTGCGCGAGCTCACACGGGTCGGTCGCGGAGAGAACGACACGAACCGTGTTGATTCGAATGCGTCCACTGACGACAATCGACGAGTCGACATCGAGCTCGTGAAGGCGGCGGGACCGCTGCCTGGTGTGGAACGACCAACTATTCAGCCTTCACCAAGCCAGCAAAGGGTCCCTATGATCGGCTCCGCGCCGAAACTCCCTGGCACTGACGGGCAGTAAACTCAACGCATCCATACGACTCTGTACGCTGGCCCAGTTTCTCCTGGAGCCAGCGCCGTGTGCAGCCTCGCTACGCATTGGGTTTCCCTCCGACGGCGTACGTCTTCGCTTTGACTACCCATCAGTAAAAATCGCCCTGAGGGCGAGCGACATTTTAGTTTTTTCTCGTTCCTGAAACGCTTCCAGAAACACGCCGATCACCCAAGAGGGAACACTTTTCTCTCATTGGAGGCGTATGGGATTTTTCGAGGACTTACAGAAGATTGAAGAGATTGGCGCGGAAGCTTGGCGCCTGGTGTGTCACGGAAAAGAGAAAGAGGCGTTGAAACTTATCCGCCCTCTTCGTCGCTCGATGTTCGTCAGCGAATCGGAGCGAATCGTCGCATTGGTCGAAGCGCGCATTCATATTCTCCACGGAGAGCGTGAGAAGGCCCGGACCCGCCTTCAGCAAAGCCTTGGCTATGTCTGGAACTAGGTTGATTCATATGAGATCGCTCGCGAAGGTCGACCCGCCGTGTCGAAAAAAGCTCGGGAGTACCACATTGAATTTCTTGGCGGCCTCGCATCGCTCGGCATCTTCACGCAGTTCACCGAGGAGCACATCGCCTCGTTCGATGTGATCGCGCACTCAGAGGAGGAAGCTATCAAGTATATCGATGAGTGGTGCGTCTTCGCTGACAAGGAGAATCGCTCTCTGCTGCACTGCTCGCACGCCCCAGTCACCGATAAGGAGATAAGGAACTGCGGTGTGATTCGCGCCTATCCGTTTCGGCTAGATGATTCAGAAGACGAAATATATTCAGAGCTCGGTGATCTGCCGCCGTCGGATTTCGAGGGCGGTGAGTGCTCGAATCGATTTCACTAGAGATCGGCGCTTCACTTGATACGCACCGGCGCGGTGTCGCGCACTCCCGATGTCCGACATCGCGCCGTGAGTCTAGAGGTACTCGTGCCGTCGCGCGTTGCGCAGTGATAGAGAATTGCGCAGCGATAAAGATAAGAAGCGTTAGAGATGGACGAGGGTGATAGGGGAGGGGGTCAAGGCCCTCAATCAGAACAGCACTTTCGCCCCGTGTTCGCGGACGACGTTCAGTAACTTCAGTGCGGCCGCTTGCGGGCGCACACTTCCCTGCTCCCATTTCTGAACGGTTGAGACGTTGACGTTCAGCATTCGTGCGAACACACCCTGGCTCGCGTTGAGCTCCTGACGGATGGCACGGATATGCTTCGGGGTGAGCTCAGCGACCTCCGGAATGTTGAGCTCTTCAAGCTTGTCGATAGTAGCCTTGGGAAAGTTGAGATCCTTGGCTGCGTCGACGAGCGTGCGGGTAAGAGTTTTGCGCTTCATGGATCGAATGGAACTCTGATGAAGTTTCCTTCTCGTATACTGTTTGAGCGGTTCGGAAGCGAAAGGTTCGCAAGCTCCGCACCGAAAATGCGCAGCGCCTTCTCCTCTTCAGGCGTTAAGTCGCTCTTCTCATTTTTTGCATAGCCGTACAGAAATACTGCGACGTCGTCCTTCTTGAAAACGACGATGGCTCGGCTCCCTCCTCTCTTCCCCTGGCCTTGCAGACGGACCCGCTTCTTATAGACATATCCGCCAAGTCGATCCCCAAGTAGGCCTCGGGACATCTCGTGGATCACCTCGGCAAGGTCAACATCCGAAATCTTGTGTCTGCGCGCCCAGCGCGCGAAGTCACGGTACTTCAAGACGTCCATTCACTCCTCCTGAGTGCTGCGCCATCCTATAGCAATAATGGCTATAGTAACGGTTGCGATATGTGATTGTCAATGCGCTTTCGAGGTAACGACGAGGATGAGGTGACGAAACAGGATGGGCGGAAATGCGATCCAATAGGCGTCCGCGCAAGCTACTGTTTCGCTGGGTCACTCGAGGGGGGAGCGAGGCGACGAACTGGGAGTCGGTCTCAGAAGTGTTATCGGCGTGGCGCTATAGGTGTTTCAGGTAGAGAAAAGTTTTGTGGCGCAGAAGGAACTGAGTGGCGCGTGAGTGGGGCAGCTAGTGAACGTTGTTCATGTTGCTCCGAATCATTGAGCGTCCGGGCGGAAGGTTCAGGATCGAAATTCCCGGCGAGAGATGATTTTCGGCCGTCGAACCGAGATCAGATTGAGTGCTCGAATCGTTTCCCTCGGCGCAACACCCCGCGAAGTGTCACTCTCCATCGAAGTCCGGCAAGTCGCCGCCCGTGTAGCAATACTCATAGAGTCGTACGAGCGAGTCGCCGTAGCGAAGCTCACGCACGAGTTTGAGGACCTGCTCCGGGTCAACAGAATCCTCGTCGGTCGAACCTGTGAGTGAAGGGGCTCGTTTCGATGTCTCCACCACAAGATCCGTACCGCTGACGATAGCGCCGACATTCTTGAGCGCCGCACCAAGGTACGTCACATTGAGTTCGTACGGTGCATCTGCAAAAACGACATCGAACGGCTCTTGTCCGTTCAAGTTCGAGAGAATCCCTGGAAGGTCGCCGGAAATCACCCGAGCCTGCGGAGTGAGCCCAAACTTCTGCAGCGTGTCTCGCAGGCAATTGATGAGCTTCTTGTTTGATTCGATGAACGTGGCGTGGCGAGCCCCGCGCGAGAGTGCCTCGATTCCTAAAGCACCAGTGCCAGCATATAGGTCGAGGATCCGGCAGTTGGTCAGATCCCGACGAGAGGTCAACGCGGAGAAAAGTCCGTTTCTGAGCCTGTCACTCGACGGACGGAGCCCCTCCATGGGGATAGTCTCGATCTTTCGCCCTTTGTGGGTCCCGCTAATGATCCGCATTGCTCTGAAATCCCAGCCAATCTATAAACGTGAAAACTTTGATGCTTATGGCCGAACAAGAAAACTTAGCACTCTTCCTCGCGACCCGACAAAAGCGGTTGAAGTATCTCCGCGCGTCGTTCAAGCAGAGCTCCCTTCCGGAGGATCAATCCCGTGAAGTGAGCGAGCGATTCTCCACCTATGGCCTCCTTCTCTCGAAGGTTGCCAAGGCGCAGACCGACCCGGAGCGGGAAGAGGCAAAAGCTCGGCTGCTGACCCTGGATCGGGAACTGACCTACCTCTTTGAACAACGACGTTTGAAGACTTCGGCTTTTACCCCAACGGATCGCAGCCAAACGATCGTCATGAAACCCCGCTAAACGGGGATCACCGGGCTCACGAACCCGTTTCTTGACTTCTCTGTCGCCAGAGACAATCATCCAGCCGCGCAAGCGCAGACCTCGTGAAATTTGGGGCGTTAGCTCAGGGGTAGAGCAGTTGCCTTTTAAGCAACGGGCCGATGGTTCAAATCCATCACGCCTCACCAATTTTCTCTCGAGGGGTAGGCGCCACTGCTGGCAGTTGCCTTTCAGTGACGCTTTTTTGGGAACGGGCCGATGGTTCAAGTCCATCACGTCCCACCAGTTTTCTTCGAGTCTCGTTCCTTTGTGCTTGGAATGGGCACCCAAGCCACTCCCCAACCCGGCAGCCAAGCTCAAGAACAAGTGAGAGTCCCATGGCAGGAAAAAACACCGGCACCACTTCAGCCGTCAGCGTCGGCGCCGTATACGCCGGAACCTTCGATGCTTTAACCAACGGGCACCGCGACGTCATTGAACGTGCCGCCCGTATATTCTCGCCACTCGTTGTGGCCGTTGCTGAGAGTTCGACGAAAGGGGTGTTGTTCAAGAGCGCTGAGCGGAAAGAGCTCATTGAAGGCGCGATCCAAGGTATCCCTGGCGACATTCGCGTCGAAATCTTCGAGGGGCTCCTTGTTGATTACTGCCACAAGGTTGGTCTCCGTACGGTCATCCGCGGGCTCCGTGCCGTCTCGGACTATGAGTACGAGGCGCAAATGGCAATGATCAACCGCGATCTTGCTGAGGATATTGAAACTGTTTTCCTCATGACCTCTCGCCGATCGTCGTTTATCAGCTCCAGCGTCGTTCGAGACATCGCCAAGTGGAAAGGGGATCTCTCGAAGCTCGTTCCGCCGAATGTTGCAGAAAAACTTCGCGGAGTGTTCGGTAGCCGCCCTGCATAACTCGGCTGTCCCGCAGTTGAGAAATTCCTGAAAACCCCTTAAAAGACGGTCACGAATGCCGGGATGTGGGCGTTCGCGAAGTGCCTGGAATGACCCAGTTGTTCCAGGTGTCCTCTCGCACCGACAGAGCGCGCATCGCGCTCATTCGGCGGATGCTCTCCTGGCGTCCGGAAGCCGACGTGAAGTGGTTTCTTAGCTGCCCCACACAATACAAGAGTAGGTTTCGCTCCTATGTTGACCTTGAATCGACTCATCCAACGTGTCGCCCCATCTCCCACACTCGCCGCCGGTGCTCGCGCGCAAGAGCTCAAAGCTGCTGGCCGCGACATCGTTTCGTTCACCGTTGGTGAACCGGACTCTGACACGCCGCAACACGTCAAGGATGCAGCGACGGAAGCTATGAAGAAGGGCTTCACGAAGTACACCGCCGTCGGTGGCATTCCATCGCTCAAGGAAACCATCCGCGCAAAGTTGAAGCGCGATCAAGGACTCGAATACGCAGCAAATGAGATCTGCGTCACGAACGGGGGCAAGCACGCCATCGCCGGTCTTGCAGCGGTGCTTCTTGATCCAGGAGATGAGGCGATCATACCGGCTCCCTACTGGACGAGCTATCCCGACATCGTGCAACTCATCGGCGGTGTTTCGGTGATCGTAAATACGGATCCGAAGTCGGGCTACCGCATGACGCCGGAAGCGCTCGAGAAGGCGATTACGCCCAAGACGAAGCTCGTGTTCCTGAATTCGCCGTCGAATCCGACCGGCGCTTGCTACTCCAAGGAAGAGATTCTCGCGTTGGGTAAGGTGATCTCCGCATCGTCGAACAAGTCGTTGATGGTGCTTTCTGACGAAGTCTACGAGTACATCACCTTCGACGGTGTCGAACATCACTCCATCGCCGCACTCTGCCCAGAGCTGCGTGAACAGATCGTGATCGTCAATGCATTTAGTAAGGCATACTCGATGACCGGATGGCGCGTTGGTTACGCCGCTGGGCCGAAGAAGCTCATCGACGCGCTGACCACGCACCAGAGCCAGTTCACTTCGAACATCTGCTCCATTGCCCAGCACGCTGCTGCCGCAGCGTATACGGACAACGGCGCATTCCCGAAGATGTTGCGCGAAGGTTTCCAACAGCGCGTCAAGATCGTCACGGATGCGGTCAAGGAGATGAACGGCGTTACTCTCCCGGTTCCCCCGGAAGGTGCGTTCTACGCCTTCCTCCGGGTCGAGGGGCTGTTCGGAAAGAAGGACGGCACCCGAGTCATTAACTCCGGGATGGATTTTGCGAATTACCTCCTCGAGAAGTACGACGTCGTCGTCGTTCAGGGCGAGGCGTTCGGGGATTCCGGCGCAGTTCGCATCAGTTACGCACTTGCGGAAGCGGATTTGAAGAAGGGCTTAGCTCGGATTATCGAAGCGACGAGAACGCTCCAATAACCCCACAATAGGTGAGGGAACGCCGCCGTAATCGTTCGACTTTACGGCGGCCTCCATTTGTGGTTCTAATTCCGCTCCGCACTCGTGCGGGCGTAGTTCAGTGGCTAGAACGCCTGCTTGCCAAGCAGTAGGTCGTGGGTTCGACACCCATCGCCCGCTACATTTTTTCTTCTCAGAACTGATAGATACCGCTCCCCTCGGGGAGCCAGTCTGATGTGTCCCTCCAACTTCTGGACGTCGCCTACCTGTTTCCGTACGCGCAACGAAGTTCGACCGGGGTAGAACACCCCGTTCTACTCGTATGTCATTGCGGCTTGCCGAGGGGGGGTAAAGGCTTCCCTGCGTTCCTAACCCGCCGTCTGACCAGTGGAAGTTCCCCTCGGAGAACGATGTTTCTGTTTCGCTCGCGTGCTCGAGGTCTCTGAGACACTGCGGGGGGAGCTTGAGGGAGTGAGCGCTATCTTCCATTCCGGATGCAAGTGCGGAGGACTACTAAGACGTCGCACCCTCATCTCTCGCCGATTCCCTCGTCCGCATGGTCTGAAGTGTCAGGACGTTCGTCCTAATAAAACAATCGCATCGCGTTGCTTCCGGCAAGTGATTCGCAATCGAGGTGGGACACGCAGTTCAACTCGTGCCGAAGTACGGTGTGATTCTCTGGCTCGAATTCGATTCGGTTTACGCAGGTATTGTCCTGTTCGATGTCGAGCGCCTCTTGATCGGTGAGCTTCAGCAGC
>JADYYL010000112.1 GCA_020853655.1 Deltaproteobacteria bacterium | reverse complement strand
CGCGAGCGATATTCACATCGAACCGTATGAGAAGACCTTTCGGGTGCGCTTCCGCATCGACGGCGTGCTCTACGAGATCATGCGACCGCCGTTTAAGCTCAAAAATGCGATCACGTCGCGCCTCAAGATCATGGCCGACCTCGACATCGCGGAGCGGCGACTCCCGCAAGACGGCCGAATCAAGCTGAAACTCGGGAACCGCAAAGAGATGGACTTCCGAGTCAGCGTCCTCCCGGGGCTCTTCGGAGAGAAGGTGGTGCTCCGCCTGCTCGATAAGTCGAATCTGCAAACCGATCTTCAGAAGCTCGGATTCGACGAAGCACAGATGAATGCGTTTAAAGAAGCCATCGATCGCCCATACGGACTCGTGCTGGTCACGGGCCCCACGGGTTCCGGAAAAACGACAACTCTCTACTCAGCACTCACAGAGTTAAACAAAACGACGGTCAACATCTCCACGGCGGAGGATCCGGTCGAGTTTAACCTCGCTGGGATCAACCAAGTCCAGATGCACGACGATATTGGACTGAACTTCGCCGCGTCGCTTCGTTCGTTCCTTCGACAAGATCCCGACGTCATCATGGTCGGAGAAATTCGTGACTACGAAACGGCGGAGATCGCGATCAAAGCTTCGCTCACCGGACACTTAGTACTCTCTACCCTGCACACCAACGACGCGCCGTCGACGATCAACCGTCTTCTCAACATGGGGATTGAGCCGTTCCTTGTCGCGTCTTCGGTGAACATTATTGTCGCGCAGCGCCTTGCTCGCCGGGTGTGCGAAGCCTGCAAGACCGTCCATCCGGTCAAGCCGGAGACGCTCATCAACATCGGCATGTCTCCCGCGGAGGCGAAGCACGCGCAGATCCAACACGGCGCGGGATGCACCAAGTGCAGTGGCACCGGATACAAAGGTCGAATCGCTCTCTACGAGTGTCTCGCCATCGGCGAAGAGGTGCGAGAGCTCGTCCTGAATGGCGCTTCCGCTACTGAGATCAAACGCGAGGGGATTCGCCAAGGCATGAAGACACTTCGCATGTCGGGGATCGCGTACCTCAAAGAAGGGGTCACGACCGTTGAAGAGATTCTTCGAGTAACAGCTGCAGACGCGTAGGCACGAGAGGTTCACCATGGCTGTATTTACCTGGGAAGGAAAAGACACTTCGGGCAAGACTGTCCGCGGTGAAATGGAAGCACTGACCTCACAGCAGGTCTTCAACTCTCTCCGTGCGCAACGAATCAATCCCACGACGAAGAAGATCAAGGAGAAGGGGAAAGGCTTCGACAAGGAGATCAAAATCCCCGGATTCCAACCGAAAGTGAAGACGAGAGACATCGTCATCTTCACTCGCCAGTTCGCGACGATGATCGACGCGGGACTGCCACTTGTTCAGGGACTCGAAGTTCTCGGCCGCTCTCACACGAACCCAGCGATGAAACGCGTGCTCCATGGCGTGAGCGAGTATGTGCAGAGCGGCGGAACACTCGCCGACGGCCTCGCGGAACATCCGAAGGCGTTTGACGATCTGTTTGTGAACATGATTCGCGCCGGTGAAGCGGGTGGTGTGCTCGACATCATTCTCGAGCGCCTCGCCGCCTATATGGAAAAGATGGATAAGCTCAAGCGCCAGATCAAAACGGCGATGATCTATCCTGGCGTCGTCGTGGCTGCAGCGGTGATCGTCACAGCCATTCTCTTGATTTTCGTTATCCCGACGTTCGCCGAGCTCTTTGCCGACTTCGGCGCAGCTCTCCCCTCACCGACCCGCATCGTGATTGCGTTGTCCAATTTCGTCGTGAACAACTGGCACCTCTTTGCCTTTACGATCGGCGGGGTCTACTACATCTTCCGCCGTTTCATGAAGACGGCACGCGGGAAGGAGGTCATGCATCCGATCTTCCTGAAGCTCCCGGTCGCGGGCGATTTGATTCGAAAGGTTGCTGTCGCTCGATTCACCACGACGCTGTCGACGATGCTCTCCTCCGGCGTACCGATCCTGGACGCCCTTCAAATCTGCGGCCGGAGCTGCGGGAACAAAGTTGTCGAGAAAGAGATCACTCGGGTTCGCCTCAGCATCAGCGAGGGGAAGACGATTGCCGAACCGCTCACAGACTCCGTGATCTTCCCCCCGATGGTCGTGTCAATGATCAGTGTCGGCGAATCCACCGGCGCGCTCGACGCAATGCTCATGAAGATCGCAGAGTTCTACGAAGACGAGGTCGACAATGCGGTCGGGGCGTTAAAACAGCTCATCGAGCCAGTTATGATTATCGTGCTCGGAACGCTCGTCGGGTTCCTCGTCATTGCGATGTATCTCCCGATCTTCAAACTCGGAACCGTCATCTAACGCTTGATGGAGCAGCCCGAATCCGATTCGTGACGCGCAGGACACATGAGTAGTACTTTCTCCAACATGCTCAGCCGAGCCCGAGTCTTCGCCAGCAATCCGCGGGCAGAGGTGCACAGCCTCGTCGCGCGGATGCGAAGCTCACTGCTCTCGACACCGGGGGCTGCGGACACAGAGCGCATGAGAGTGATGCTTGGCCGAATGGTCCTCATTCGGCTCGCCGTCCTGTCGACGTTTCTCGGTTCTTTTGCGTGGAGAATCTTCGAGAGCGGTTCTTCGGAGACTCACCTCACGAAGGTGTGCAGCATCATCGGCGCGACGTTCTTCGTCTCCGCAGTGAATGCGCTGTGTCTAAAGAAGAGCGCTCGGGTCCAAGTCATTGGATATCTCCAGTTCGTCGTCGACATTGTCCTTGTCACGGCGACGGTCTCCCTTTCCGGGTCAGTCGCCAGCCTCGTCCTCTATCTCCTGCTCATTGTCGGCGGCGCGGTTGTCTTCAACCGCCATGGCGCGGTTATCATCGCCGCCCTGGTGGGACTCTCCTACGGCTTCATCGAGTCGGGTGTCATCAATGGGACATCTTCGCTCTCCATGCGTCCGGATGAGATTGTTCTCGCCTACTTCACGTTTATCGCCATCGCGCTGGTGAGTGCGACACTGGCCGATCAGGCCCAGCGCTTTGGGGTTCTTGCCGCAACACATGCGCGCTCGCTGGATGATTTTCACAAGCGCCAGCAACTGCTCCTCGATGATATCTCTGAAGGGGTCATCTCGTTCGACTTTCACGGGCACATCAACGGCATCAACAACGCCGCTAGAGCTGCGCTGCGAATGTCGCGCGAGCTCGACGTCACGGGCATGACGATCCAAAGCCTCTTCAGCGCAGTCGGATTGCACGGCGGCGACGAGCTCTCCAGTTCGAAGACACCTCCCGAAGTCGCCACGGAGATCGTGCTCACGCGCAACGGTTCCGACGAGGAGTTCCGACTCGAGTATCTCACCCGTAATCTCCCGGGAGATACCGAACCCGGCCGTTTGCTGCTGTTGAAAGATGTCAGTCGTCAACGGGACATGGAAGAACGGCTTGAGCTCCACGAGCGGATGGCGCAACTCCTCTCGCGAGAAACACTCGCGAGCCAGGCGACCGCCTCGGGAATGGGCGAGGTTCCGTTCCCCATGATCGGCGAAAGCAATGTGATGAAGCATATCTTCACGCTTGTCGACCGCGTTGCGCGAAGCGATGCCTCCGTCCTCATCACAGGCGAAAGCGGGACCGGAAAAGAGATCATCGCGAGGACAATCCATGACCGGGGTCCCCGCAAAGGCCGTCCCTTTGTTGCACTGAACTGCGGAGCGATCCCGGAGAATCTGATTGAAAGCGAACTCTTCGGACACAAGAAGGGAAGCTTTACAGGCGCGGTGAACGACTCTCCCGGTCTCTTTCGACAGGCTCATACCGGAACAATCTTCCTCGATGAAGTTGGCGAACTCCCGCTCCCGATGCAGACGAAGCTTCTGCGCGTTCTGCAGGAGCGAAAGGTGCGCTCTGTCGGAGATGTTCACGACATCGCGATCGACGTTCGGATTGTCGCAGCAACAAACCGGGATCTGAAGAAAGAGATCGCGCGCGGCGGATTCCGCGAAGACCTGTACTATCGCCTCAATGTCGTGCACATCATCGTTCCCCCACTTCGCGATCGGCGGGAAGACATTCCACTCTTCGTGCGGCACTTCGTCAACGCATGTTGTGGTCACGACGGTGTCCTGCCACGCCTCTCCCCGGAGGCCGTGCAAATGCT
>JADYYL010000111.1 GCA_020853655.1 Deltaproteobacteria bacterium | reverse complement strand
CTTGGGAGCGCACGCGCCAAGAGCGCATACACTCGGAGTGAGGCATTCACGACCGAACTCGATCAACTTATCGTGAGCCTTCAAGCAACGGATGAACAGGTCCGTGAGTATGAACGCTCCGTCATCCCGGCAGTCCGTGAAGCTGTCACACTTTACGACCGCCAAGTGCGGGAGGGTCAAGGCTCGGTGCAGCAACTGTGGCAGACCCAGCGGGAGCTCGCCGACACCAGCGATCGCTCGATCGAACTTGTCGTGAAGGCCGTTGCCGCAAGAGCGGAACTAAGTGCACTCGTTGGCCAGGATATTTAAGGAGCATCCAGATTATGCGATTCATTCGCCTCATACCTTGCATCGCAGCTGTCGCGTTTTTCGTCGGTGGATTCGTGACGCCATCGCCGTGCAGTTCCGACGAGCACGATCACGGTCACGACCACGGCGAACCGAAGTCGGAACACAACGACAGCCGCGGGCACGATCACGCGCCATCGAAAGCTCGGAAGGCCCCCGCGACGCATCACGACGAACATGGACATGGCCATCGCGCAGAGGATGCCCACGAGGAAGAGGCCGAGAAAGGACCTCACGGTGGACGAATGCTTCGCGATGGTGTTTTCGCACTTGAACTTTCGATTGCCGAGGGCGGCGCGTCTCCTCGCTTTCGAGCATATCCGTTCAAGACATCGGAGCCGTTTGACCCGGCAGCAACCGAACTCACCGTTCAAGTCGTTCGCTTTGGAGGCGAGACCGAAACGTATTCGTTTGCCCCAGATCGTGATGCGCTCTCCGCAACGGCTGAAGTGGGGGAACCGCATTCCTTCGAGGTAACTGTCACCTCGAAGTTCAGTGGCGTCGAGAAAATTTGGACATTTGAATCATTCGAAGGACGCACACAGATATCGAAGAAGGCACTAAAGTCGGCCGGGGTAACAATTGAAGTTGCCGGACCTCAGCGAATCGACGAATTCGTCAGTGTCTTTGGCAAACTCGCACCGAACGGAGATCGAGTCGCGCACGTGTTCCCACGATTCGGAGGGATCATTCGAGAGATTCGCAAACGGCAAGGTGAGCGAGTGGAGCGCGGCGAAGTCGTCGCCGTCGTCGAGAGCAATCAGAACTTGCAGCCGTACGAAATCCGGTCTGCCATCGCGGGCACCGTAATCGAACGTCATGCCACACTCGGAGAGTTCGTATCCGACGATCGTCAGCTCTTCGTGATCGCGGACCTGTCCGAACTGTGGGCTGAGTTCCAGATCTTCCGCAGCGACCTCGGGAAAGCCGCCATTGGGCAGGCGGTCATCATCCGAACAACGGACGAGGCTCCCGAGATTCGAGCATCTGTGAGTTACATCGCGCCGGTCACGCACGAAGCGACTCAGTCGAAACTCGTGCGCGCCGTCGTCTCCAATCCCGATGGGGCGCTTCGCCCCGGCCTATTTGTCTCGGGCGATTTGGTCGTCGCCGAGAGTTCGGTGCCCCTCGCGGTCAAGCGAACAGCGATTCAACAATTCCAGGAGAGTGACGCGGTATTCGGGACCGATGGCACGGCGTTTCAGGCTTTACCCGTCGTCCTCGGCCGCAAAGATCGAACATGGGTGGAGATCGTGCAGGGCCTGACCGCAGGGCAGAAATACGCAAGCGACAATAGCTTCGTCATTCGTGCAGACATCGAGAAATCTGGTGCTGCACATGAACACTGACGACCGCGCAGCTCGCGCGCTTCGAACGTCCGAAGTTTCACACGACCAGAGTTAGCCACATGTTAAACTCCGTTCTCTCCTTTGCGATACGACAGCGTTGGTTGGTCATGCTCTGTACGTTGGTGCTCGCCATTCTTGGGGGCTACCATTTCACGCAGCTCTCTATCGATGCTGTCCCAGACATCACCAACGTGCAGGTCCAGGTGAACACAGAGTCACCCGGATTCTCACCGCTTGAAGTGGAGCAACGGGTCACGTTCCCACTCGAACACGCACTCGCGGGTTTGCCCTCTCTCGATTACGCACGATCGCTTTCACGATACGGACTGTCGCAGATCACCGTCGCCTTTAAGGACGGAACTGACATCTACTTTGCGCGCCAGCTCATCAGCGAACGACTGCAGGAGTCCAAGGAGAAGCTGCCTCCTGGTTTGACTCCTACAATGGGGCCGATCGCGACGGGTCTCGGCGAGATCTTCATGTACACGGTCGAGAACTCCACGACGAATCCGGAGTTCCAGCGCTCCCCGACAGAGCTGCGTACGCTGCAAGATTGGGTCGTGAAGCCGCAGCTCCGGAACGTGCCGGGCGTCGTTGAGGTCAACACGATCGGCGGATTCGAGAAGCAGTTTCACGTGACACCGCGAGTCGATCGATTGCTCGCGTTCAATCTCTCGATGAGCGACATCATCGAGGTGCTCCTGAGGAACAACTCCAGCGTCGGCGCGGGCTACATTGAGCGGAATGGAGAGCAGTTCCTGGTCCGATCGCCCGGCCAAGTACAAACGATTGACGACATCAACACCCTCGTGGTCTCGACACGAGAGGGTCTACCGATCTTCCTGCGCGACGTTGCCGACGTCGGCATGGGTGAGGAACTCCGCACTGGAGCGGCTCTCGCCAACGGCGAGGAAGTCGTCATGGGGACGGTGTTCATGCTCATGGGACAGAATAGCAGAACGGTCGCGGCACGTGTCGGCGAGAAGATGAAAGAGATCAATCGTTCCCTCCCGAAGGGTATCACCGCAGTGACGAAGTACGATCGGACGGCCCTTGTCGATCGAACGATCGGCACGGTCAAAACGAACCTTCTCGAAGGCGCGCTCCTCGTCGTTGTCGTGCTGTTCCTTTTCCTTGGGAACCTTCGCGCGGCGCTCATTACCGCCTGCGTCATCCCGCTGTCGATGCTCGTCACCATCAGCGGCATGGTGACCACTCGAGTGAGCGCGAACCTAATGAGCCTCGGAGCCCTCGATTTCGGTCTCATCGTGGACGGCGCTGTCGTGATCGTCGAGAACTGCATTCGCGCATTAGCGCACGAACAGAGCACGCAGAAGCGATTGCTCACACTCAACGAGCGGATGCGAGTCGTTTATAGCGCGTCATCTGAGGTCATCCGCCCAAGTTTCTTTGGTGTCGTCATCATCATCCTGGTTTACATACCTATTCTCGCCCTGAGCGGCGTTGAGGGGAAAATGTTCCATCCGATGGCGTATACAGTCGTGATGGCGTTGCTCGCCTCTCTGGCACTCGCAGTCACGTTTGTCCCGGCCGCACTGGCAATCTGCCTGACAGGACCCGTGAAGGAAGACGGAGGCAGATTGTTTCCGCTCATTCGCGCGCTCTATGAGCGAACGGTGCGCTTTACCATCCGACATGCTCTTGTGACAGTAAGTGCCGGCATCGCGCTCTTCGTTCTTAGCTTAGGAGTCAGCACGCAACTCGGAGCGGAGTTTATTCCAAGCCTTGACGAGGGCGATATCGCGATGCACGCGATGCGTATTCCGGGGACGGGCCTCGGGCAATCCGTTGCTATGCAGCATAGCCTTGAGGAGCGCCTGCGAGAGATTCCCGAAGTAGCGCATACATTCTCGAAGATCGGGACGGCAGAAATTGCTACTGATCCTATGCCACCGAGTGTCGCAGACGGTTTCGTCATGCTGAAGCCTCGCGCTGAGTGGCCAGATCCGAAGAAAGCAAAGAGCGTGCTCGTGAGCGAGATCGAGGAAGCTGCACTCGAAGTGCCCGGAAACAACTACGAGTTCACGCAACCGATTCAGATGCGTTTCAATGAGCTGATCGCGGGAGTGAGAAGCGACGTTGCCGTCAAGGTGTTCGGTGACGATCTCGACACCATGCTCGCCACAGCCGGGGAGATTGCGGAGTCGTTGAAGCGCGTCCCCGGAGCATCTGACGTGAAGATTGAGCAGATTACTGGACTCCCGATGCTCAGCATCGACCTTCAGCGCCAGAAGCTCGCCCGCTACGGACTCAACATCGCGGATGTGCAGTCCGTGATAGAGACCGCATTGGGCGGTACAAACGCTGGCGAACTCATGGAAGGCGATCGACGCTTTCCGATCGTCGTCCGCCTCCCGGAAGCGGTGCGTTCAGATCTCGATGGGCTTGGCGCGCTCCCCATTCCGCTCACCACCGACCATGTCGACGACCAGCACTCCGCGGATGCTCCCCGGTATATTCCGCTCGCGGAAGTGGCCGAGATCCGCACAGTGCGAGGTCCGAACCAGATCACTCGCGAGAACGGCAAGCGTCGCGTCGTCGTGACGGCGAATGTTCGCGGTCGGGACCTCGGCGGGTTCGTCGAGGAGGCGGAGCAACAGCTGCTGCGTGAGATACAGATCCCCGATGGATACTGGACGACGTGGGGAGGTCAGTTCGAGCAGCTGATATCGGCGCGGAATCGACTCTCCCTCGTTATTCCCGTGGCGCTCTGCTTAATCTTCCTCCTGCTCTACTCGACTTTTGGTAGCGTGAAGTATGCAGTCGTCGTCTTCAGCGCGGTGCCCCTCGGACTGAGCGGTGGCATCTTTGCATTGTGGATTCGAGATATTCCGATGTCGGTCTCGGGAGCCGTCGGCTTTATCGCCCTGAGTGGAGTCGCCGTGCTGAACGGTCTCGTCATGATGACCTTTGTGAAGAAGCTGGTTGATGAGGGGCGTCCCATCGAGGAGGCGCTGCTCGTCGGCGCATCAACGAGGCTTCGACCGGTGCTCATGACGGCTCTTGTTGCGTCTCTGGGATTCGTTCCCATGGCGATTGCGACGGGACCAGGGGCAGAAGTGCAGCGACCACTTGCCACCGTCGTCATCGGAGGAATTATCTCGTCGACGTTGTTAACGTTGGTGATCTTGCCCGCGCTCTTCGCACTTTTTCACCCCACCCGTGGTGGGGAAGCGTCGTAGCGGAGCACAACGCTGCACACCAATGCGGCGTTCGACAGCGACTTAGGCGAGATGCTGACCCAGATTGCTCAGGAGTCTCCCCTCAAGCGATTCTCGAAGGGATTCTTGCGGCACGTGTTGGATGACTTCGCTTGCGAAGGCATGCAAAAGCATGTTCCGCGCCGTTTCCTTGCCGATGCCCCGTGAGCGCAAATAGAACAGCGCATGTTCGTCGAGCTGGCCAACAGTCGCGCCGTGAGTGCACTTGACGTCGTCCGCCCAGATCTTGAGTTGCGGCTTCGAGTCCACCGAAGCGTTCTCAGAAACCAAGATACTATGGTTCTGCTGAATAGCGTTCGTCTTCTGCGCATCTTCCCGAACGATGATCGTTCCTGAGAACACTCCGCGGGCAGATCCGTCGTAAATCCCCTTGTAGATCTCACGACTGAAGGCGTTCGGCTTCGCGTGGTCGATGACCGTGTGATTGTCGATGTGCTGCGAAGCGCCGACGGCAGTCAGTCCGTTCAGGTAGCACTCGCTCCCCTCACCGTTCATGACCGGATTGATTTCGCTTCGCACTAACGCTCCGCCGAAATGAAACACGTTCGACGTAAAATTGCTCGAGCGAGCTTGATCGACCCAGAGCGAACCAATGTGGAACGCGGAAGTCGACTCGGCTTGCACCTTCGTGTGCGTCACGCGCGCGTTCGCTCCGACGACAACTTCTGTCACCGGTGCGCTCAAATAGCGCGCATCGCTCAAAGCGACGAACGTTTCAACGACGTTACATGAGCAGCTCTCTCCGCAGAGAAGAAGGAGCCTCGGATACGAGGCGTGGTCCGCAGTCCCCGTTGAGCAATAGAGAAAGTGGATGGGCGCCACGACTTCGGCACCGCGCTCGATAACCAAT
>JADYYL010000110.1 GCA_020853655.1 Deltaproteobacteria bacterium | reverse complement strand
GATTTATATTGAATTTCACAGTGCGCTTCGTTTAAGGTGAATAAATCACGGAGACGACGCATGGAACTTTCGATCAACATTACTGCACTTCACCAGCTCGCAACTCTCAGCATCGTATTGCTCGTATCACTGCGTGCTGCAGCGTTGGTCACTCTCTCGCGGCGTGTCACCCGAGTCCGCTCGCAGGGTATGGATGGGGCCTCCCCATTTACCCCTTCCTCTGGCCATAAAACCGGGTTCGGCCAATCTCAGAGCCCGCGATTTACGCCGGATTCCGCACAACGAATACAGTAGAAGTTCCCACCAACACCCCTCGATAGAGTTTCCAGTCGCTGTATATTCACAAGTCGTTTTTCGCACTCTCGTTTTTTACAGCGTCGAATTTCTCAGCCCCGCCCCCGCAATCGTGAAAGCGGCCGTCGCCATCTTTGCACGCCGCTTCGAGTGAAAGGTCACCTTTCATTCTCGCATCGGTTCCAGCCGAGTCGAACAACACTCTGTCGAGGATCCAGTATTCCATCTGTCTGAGAAGGCCGAAGCTCATTAAGTCACCGTCGCTCGCCGATAGCCGACCGATAGCGACTCCGTTTTTCAACCCTCGATAACTCTTTTTTCTCTTCCTTCTGAGCCGGGTGTGGAGCCCGGGTCGGAGACACGCGCAATCGGCGGTCTTCGTTTGAAATTGGTTCTTTGATTCTCAGGAGGGGAAGATGCGTTCAATCGAGAGAAATTTGGAGAGGCTCTGCATGGTCAGGGTGCTCTCCTTCTCATCTGCGTTCATGATGCCGACGATCGTGGGATACTGGCGATCATTTGGGATGGGAATGTCGGAGGTGATGTGGTTGCAGGCGATTTTTGCCACGACGCTTGCGCTGAGTGAAACACCAAGTGGATACATCGCCGATGTCTTGCAACGTCGGACGTCGGTGATCATCAGCTCCGTGTGCTTCTTCAGCGGGGGACTGTTGTATCTCCTGGCCGATAGCTTCGCGATGTTCGTTGCGGTCGAGGTGGCGCTCGCATTCGGATGTGCGTTCATGAGCGGAGCCGACAGTGCTCTGCTCACCGAGTCGGTGCGGCAGCTCGGTGGGGATCGCATGGAAGAGCTGCGGTGGCGATCCAAAGTGATCACCTCGGGTTTTCGCGGCGGAGCAGTCATGCTCTGCCTCGGAGGGCTGCTGAATTGGGTCGATCCAAGATACCCGATCTGGGCAGAGATCGTGGGGTATGGACTGCTGGTTCTCGCGGCAAGCTCTCTTCGTGAGCCGCTCCGGGTCAAGAAGGTGCGCACAGCGAGCCACCTCCGGGAGTTCTTGAGCGTCGGTCGATATGCGCTGATCGACAATGGCCAGATCCGGTGGGTCCTGCTCGCGAGTGGGATGTGCCTTACCCTGGACTTCACAGGGTTATGGCTCTACCAGCCGCTCTTCGAGCAGAGCGGACTCGAGCCCTGGTTCTACGGACCGTTATTCGCGGTGTTCGCGCTGGTTGCGGCGCAGGGCTCGAAGTGGGCTCATCGGATTGGACAACGGAGCGATAGCTTCCGAGTCCTAGTGCTGCCGCTGGCGCTCAGCACATTCACGATGCTGATCCTGGGGCTGAGCGAGTCGAATACGGCGTGGCTCGCGCTCTTTGTCCTCCAGCTTGGACGGGGAACGAGAGAGGTATTCTCGGAGCAGCTTTTGAACGCGGAGGTCGAGACCGGCTACCGGGCAACCGTGTTGTCACTGCAGTCGATGACGGCCCGGTTTCCCTACGCGATCGCGTTGTCGATCGTGGGGACGTGGATGGGCGTTCATGGAATGGGCGCGACCTTTCTCTTTCTGGGGATCGTCGGGCTCGTGTCAATTGGCGCACTACTGTGGTTTGAGCCGCAGAAGCGGCGTCGCAAGGAGGAGCTCAGCCGGATGGCGGTTTAATATCGAAGCCGCAGCGTGGGCGATGGTGCCCACGCTGCGGGCTGTCCTCGAGGTTTTTGCTATGGTTCACGGACGGGCTCCACACCCTCATGAAACCAGAATACCGTCGCGGCGCACCGTGAAATGAAATACGGTGAGTGCGCTTGGGCCCAGTGAACAGGGATCCCGAGTCGTCGAAAGGAGCGTCGCTTCCGATCGATTGTTATACGGTGAATATGTCGTGACGTGGGGTGTGTTTGCCACGTGAATTCGCCAGACCACTTTCACTTTTCGGATTGGAATGCCAGTCGTCGAACTCGTCGCCCAGTGCAGCATCATTCACGTGATCACGTTGATGATCCTCGTGCCGGGAGGTCGCCTTCTCGCGGAGCGCGTCGGTGCGACGTGGACGCCGAAACTCCGGTTCTTGAGTTCTTTCGGTTTCTCTTCCGCTCTTTATGGTGGGATCTTCGCGGCTGGGCTCACGGTCGGAGTTCCGTTGAGCGCACTCCGCATCGTGCTGTTCGCGATCATCTCCGTGTGTCTTGCGGTCTACCTCACCCGGGGATTGTGGAGGGAACTTCTGGAACCTGAGGCGTGTCTCGCGTTCGGTTTCACGTTGCTCTACCTCATTCTCGCAACCCTCGGTTCAGCATTTCCGTCGGGTGCTATCGCGAATGTGAAGGTTGATACGACGATGAACTACACACATCTCCCCGTCGACAATCTGATTCCGTATAATGTTTCGCGATTCCTGCTCGAAGATCTTCCTCCGGAGGCTACGGATATCGTTCCGGGTTGGAAGCTCACGGATCGCGGTCCACTCGCTGGAGTGTTGTTCGCTGTGGTGGCGCTGCTCTCCGGAAGCGACGAGGCCAACTCCTGGCTTTCCCCGTCTCCGGGTCGCTTCTTTTTCTTTCAAGCATTCTCGACGGTGCTCAACCTCCTTTCATTATGGTCGCTCATCTACGTCGGGCGGATATATTTCTCTGCTCGCGCGGTCATCCTCGCCTTGATGTTGCTCTCGACGACATACTTCTTCTACATCAACGTCCTCTTTAGCTGGCCAAAATTCGCGATGGCGTATTTCGTGTTGACGGGAACGGCGCTGGTGCTCCATCCGCGTGCGCATTTCGTGGGGGGCGTGTTCGCTGGACTCGGGATGTTGTTCCACGATTCCGCGCTGTTCTCATTTGCTCCTCTTCTCGGCGCTGTGTTGCTCGGCGGAGCGGCGTTTCCGCGATTCGCCCGTCGACATCCGGGCTTGTGCGGGCTCCGCTCGACGGTGCTCTTGATGCTCGGGTTCGTTGCTGTGCTTGCGCCGTGGAAGGTCTATCAGAAGCTCCATCCGTCGACGGACTCTCGACTCCTCTATGAGCATCTTTTCTGTATCAAGGATGCGGACTTGAGCGGGCGCACGCTTCGCTCTGCGCTTGACGAGTATCTCGCGAAAAACTCTGTGACTCAGATCGTCTCGACCAAACTGTACAACCTTGGATACCCATTCAATCCATCGGGTGTCATCAACGGGCTCCGCGCGCATTGGCCCGATCCGGTATACATGGCTCGCTTTACCTCGGAACAAGCGTTCTTCCAGTTGTGGTGGGGGATTGGAGGAGTCACGTTTGTGCTTGGGATCCTCGGTTGTCTGGGCTCTGTCCGTGGGAAGCTCGATCGGGATGCGCTTGTTTACGTAGTGCCCGCGCTCGGCGCGCTGGTCCCCCCGGTGATTCTTTTCGCCTGTCGAGGGCACACCGTCAGTCACATTTGGGCCTACCCGGCGTTCCTCGTGATCGCGCTGTTCGCCGGCGCTGCGGCAGATAGGATGGGAGTGTGGGGCGCGTTACTCGCCGGTGTCTCCGTCGGGATCAATTTGGTGACCGTTGCGCTCCTGATGTTTCTCCTGCCACCGCTCACGCCAGTTCTTCATGGCTCGCCTGCCTACTTCTGTACGCAGAGTGTGCTGGTCGGGTGTCTCGGATTGTGGTCGGTCATCTGCCTTCAGAGGGAAGGTCGGCGCAAAGTATAGAGGGAAGCATGGGACGTTTCATATTAGCTCTTGTCCTCGGCAGCTCGATTTTTACCGCCGGGATTGTGTTCATCCGGCGTGGCATTGATCAGACGATCCGCCCGGCGCTTCCGCCCCATTGGTCAGGTGTCACGGTGGGAATGGAGCGATCGGTTCCTCCCGTCGTGGCGTCCGCCGAAGAGGTTGCGGTATCCGCTGACGGCACTCGAGTTGCTTATCGCCTTGTTGGAGCGAACGGTCGCCATGAAGTGCGGGTGTGGGATGAGAGCGGAGACACATTTGAGGCGATCGGCGGCAGAGACTCGATACAGAGTGTCGCTATTTCTGGAGACGGACTGACCGTCGCGGCGCTGGGATGCGATGGTGCCGCGACCTGCTCGGGTGCGGTCTGGCGCGAGGGGCTGGGACTATCGCCGATCCACGGCATTACATTCGAAGGAAAGTGGCGGGTGCTCCTCACGGAAGGAGGCACTCGTGTGCTGTTTTTCCCGGGGGAGAATACGAGTGCCTTTGTTCGGGATGGCAGTCGAGCGAGAGATATTGTCATCGCGGATCTCGACCCACGGAGCGGGGCTTTCGCGATTCGTGCTGTCCCTCCAACGGAAATCGGGAGTACGATTCGCAACGATGGACGGCAGGCGGCAAGTCTCATCGACAGCGATCGGTCGCGAATGCGGACGCTCTCACTTCTTGGGCGCAGTGCTCCGAATGATATCGACGGGGATCGGAGGTTCGACCTCATCACGTTCCTCGGAAAGTCTCCAAATCCGGTGTGGCGTGCTTTGTCGACGACGGGATTGGAGTTCTCAGGTTCGGGAGAGAAGGGGAGCAGTTCGCGTTTTACGACCTGGCGCGTAGGCGATTCCGACGGGATGCCGCTCGTCGGGGATTTCAACGGCGATGGAGTGAACGATCTCGCGACGTATCGCCGTGGTGCAGGTCGCGCGTGGTCTGACGGCCAAGAGAATGCCAACTGGACGTTGTTGCTATCGGCGCCCGTCAGTGGTGATTCGGGGCAGGCAGTGGTTCCCGCCCGTTCGATGAAATTCTTCTGGGGCGATGACGAAGGATTGCCTCTCGTCGGCGACTTCGATGGAGATGGGGCGACGGACGTTGCCACATACTCACCACCCTCTCGACAATGGTTCGTGTTGCTGTCTCGCGGAGGCTTCAATCGCGCGAAGGCGGGGTTGAAGATAGCGGGCTACGGAGGCAGGTTCCGATTTGGTGCCTCACGCGCCATTCCCGTGCCGGGAGACTACGATGGGGACGGACGGGATGAACTCGTGCTCTTTGAACTTCGAGATATGGGCCGTACCTCGCGTTGGATCTTCTTTGGTGGCAACGTTTTGGAACTCGGCGCCGATGTCCGCAAGCATGATGTCATGGAGTTCGGCGAGCTAGGTGACATACCGGTTCCTGCGGATTATGACGGCGATGGGCGGATGGATCTGGCGGTGTATCGTCAGAGAGAAGGCCAGTGGTTTATCCGAAGCCGCGAGGGGCGCGACTGGTCAATTGGCTTCGGAGGATCGGTGACCGCGGAACCACTCGCGGGTGATGTCGACGGCGATGGAAAGGCGGATCCGATATTGTTCGATTCTCAGGGCCCCGTTCGCTGGATGATCCGAAATTCCCGAGTGCAACCACCCGCAGGATTGACTGTTGCTGCGGATGCTGCGGTCGATAAGATCCGTTGGGGGCATCCTGATCTACTGCCGTGGCAGATCATTCAGCGCCGACTTGCGATAGAGGTTGCGACCAGCTCAAAGGAGAGCGATTGACTCGCTCCGCAGTGCGTCGTGATAGAAGCGGCCTAGTCGTCGCCGCTTCCGAGATGGAGCGCCCGGATAGGGACGCCCAGCGGTTCTTAACGCTTTTTATATTTCTCGATCTTGAGACGCTGGCGTTTGGTATCTGACACACCAAGCGTATTCGTCGCTTTAAATTCGACCGTCCATGTCTCAGGTTTCGACGCTTTGCGTCCCTTACTGTGGGATATGGTTCGATTCAGAACGTAGACATTGGCTTCGGTACTCACGGGGAGGGAGACAAGCGTGCGCTTTCCCTTTGGGTTGATTAAGGTCGCGGTGACCGATGCGATGTCTGGATTCTCATCGAGTCGAGCGCGAAGTCGCACGGAGCCGGAGCCAAAGATCTTTGTTGGCCGCAGGGACGTGAGTCCGATCACCGGGTCGCGGACCCTCCGTGGGGCAGGTGTCGGCGGTGGCGGTGGTGGCTGATTGATATGCACGGGAACGTCGCTGACGAAGTTCGACGAATTTCGCCCGTCAGACGCCACGGCCGTGATGAAGTAAGTTCCCTGCGGGATGCTTGAGGCGTCCCACGTGTATGTCCCTGCTGCGACCTGACCCGCATTCAGGTGCGCAATCAACACTCCCGGAGTCAGTCCGCGAGGATCCGTTCCATAGTAGAGATCCATCGACACAGGATCGCTCTCGGGATCGCTGGCGCTCCAGGTGATCTGATACTGACCTGCGTCATCGTTTCGATTCTCTGCATAGAGTTCGGCGAAATCGATTGCAAAACGGGTCGCCGGCGTCGCTTCGAGCGGGTCGAAGCGAATCGTCTTCGCCACTCCCATCTCAAACCAGTCCATTCCGCTCTCGTAGTTGAGCTGTGACCAGAGATCGAAGCAGTAGGTCGTGAAGCCGTTGGTGAAGTCAGGGTAGTCGTTTGAACTCTCGACGAGCTCATGTGCGGCGGAGCTTCCGAACCCACCACCGATGTCGTCGTTCTGCCAGATCAATCGACCAACCCATCCCGCGCGAGTGAGCTGAACCGCATCGCCGTTCCGGGGAAGATTCGCTGCGTCGACCTGCATCTTGTAGCAGAAGTAGCGATATTCTTTGGTGTTGACCGGGGTCGTCGGGCTGACGGTCATGTGCACCTGAGTATCAATCTCAAACGTCAGGTGATTGTTGTCCGAGTCCTGATCCGTCGTCGCCATGAAGTAGCCGTCTGTGAACGACCAATCGTGGAAATGTCGGAAGTTCTGTGGAAGGTTTGAACCAAGGTTCGAGAGATCCTGCGGTCCATTCATATCCCACGCGTCACCGACGACGTCTCGGGAATATGCCTTGCCGCTCAATCGACTTGGCGATGTGATCTTCACCATCGGTTTGCTGTTGACGACGAACGGGCCCATATACGGGCTGAAGTGCCGATGCTCGACGTTGTTGATGTTGTGACGGTCTTGCACGACATAGAAGTAATACGTTCCGGGAGCGAGGAAGCCCGTTCCGAGGGAAATGCTGCCATCGACGGGGAGCTCTCGCTGCACGACATCTCCATCGTACCCGGTGTTGTCTTTGTCGACGTGCAAGGTGACGTAGTCTTTCGTGTACGCATCAAACTGGAAGTCGCCCGTATAGTCCCAGGAGAGATTCACGGAGTCATCCGAGCTCGGATCGTAGACTCTCACCCAGTCCAGACCTGTGTGCCCACCCGCGGGTTCATAGAACGACGGGATGAGCGACATCCCCATGACGCTGCCGCCCCAGGAAAAATCCGCGGGAGCTTTTGAGGGGAGGTTGTAGTCCCTGATGACCCATTCGTTGGCAGCGGGTTGAACGCCAATCGAAGGGAGATAGAATCCGTCATATGCCCCCCAGCCGTTGATGGCGTAATCGGAGCCAGACTTACTCCACAAGATCGAGAACGAGCTTGGGGTGCTGTTCTGCATCCGGAAGCTGATGTTCGTGTATTTGTCAGCGTTGATACTCTTATCCCCGTGAAGGCCGAGTTGGCCGCAGTCCTCACGAAACACCGCGATGTTTGTTCCGATCGTGGGAATCGGGAGGATGCCGAGAACACCACCCTGCTTACTGGGATGTATACCGCTGAAGGCTCCGTTCACGATTCCATAGGGCTCGTAGGACCAGCTCATGAATCCGGTGTCGCACGGCGTGTTGAAGTTCCGTGGAGCATGAAGGACATCGTGGAAATACTCGTCAGCGTCGTGAAGCGTCGCGGGCGTTCCCGTCAAGACGATCCCGTCGGCGAGCGCGGCTCCCCAAGGAACTGCGATTGTCGTCGCTACGGCGACGCAGAACTTCTGTAGGCACTTCATGACAACTCCTCGGGCACGGTGACTCCTGGCGGAGTGCGACCGGATGACTCAACGACTCTCCGAGTCAGATCGGCACGTTCGGTGGCTGGGTTGAGATCGATGTGCGGAATCGGGGCGGTTTTCCGTAAAAACACTCACCCCGAACGAGTGTTCACCGGTGCTCGAATGCAGCGGCAGCAGTGATGAGGCGGCGGAATCAGGTGGTTGCCGAATGAATCGGCCTCTCTCCCTTTTGGGCGAAGCCCCTTTAGTTGCTTACGCGAAATGCCGACTTTCTCAGGAGCGTCATGACCCATGTCGATCCGTGTGGCGCCGGTTCTGAAGTCCCTTCCTCTCTAGAACTCTAGGTTGTTGTTGTGCGAGCAGTGCAAGAAACTCGGGAGCCCAGTCCGTCGCTCCTGCAACTCCTCACCTCGGTGGTCACCGCCGCGGGAGCCGTTAGTGCGTGTGCGTTGCTCATTGTTGCTATCGCTCCGCTCATGATCGATGACGCTGCCGCCGCGACCAAGCGGAGCAAACCAGTTCGCGCGGTGCGCGGAGAATACATCGTCAAATTCAGGGATGGCTCGACCGCAACGACGCGTGCAAAAGCACGTCGCTCGCTTGGCGTCACTTTCTCGCGCTCGCTCGACTCAATCGGCGCGCAAATCGTCGAAACGCGGGACGACACCGAATTCAACGACTCCTTCGCGAAGCAACTTCTCTCCGAAGGTAAAGTCGAATACGTCGAGCCAAACTACATCGTTGAGGCGCTCGCCACGCCCAATGATGCGCGTTTCGGTGATCTGTGGGGTCTGCATAATACGGGGCAGAGCGGAGGGACCGAGAACGTTGATATCGACGCCCCAGAAGCGTGGGAGCTCGGGACGGGCTCAACCGATATCG
>JADYYL010000109.1 GCA_020853655.1 Deltaproteobacteria bacterium | reverse complement strand
GGCGAACGAAGGTCCCGACGCGATCGCCAAGGGCGTTGCGATTGCGAAGAAGCGATTGGTCAAGGTTCCGCTCGCCGGAACGACGATTCCGTTCGAAGTCACCGGACGTTACGGATCGACTCGGATCCTTCTTAAGCCCGCTTCTCCCGGAACCGGCGTTATCGCTGGCAGCGTTGTGAGAAGCGTTCTCGAGCGTCTCGGCGTGAAGGATATCCTCACGAAGTGCTACGGCTCGCGGAATCCGCACAATTTGTTGGCGGCTATGTTCCGAGGTTTGCTTGAGCTCGAAACTCCTGAGGAGATCGGCTTTGCTCGTGGCAAGACCCTTGAAGAGCTTCAGTATCAGGTGTTCGGCGGATAAGTTCCCGAACAAGGTTGCGAACGAAAGACGGTGTTCAGCGAGAGAGTGAGAGTATGAGCGCGCGAAAGGTACGAATTAAGCAGGTCCGCAGCGGCATTGGTCAACGTCCCGCGACGAAGGCGACTTTGCATGCGCTCGGTCTCGGCCGAATTGGTAAGGCGCGAGAGTTCGCGTTGACCCCATCGCTCGAGGGAATGGCGAAAACCGTCGCGCACCTCGTTCATATAGAAGAAGTTTCGAAGTAGGACCGGCGTAGAGGAATTATGGCTCCAGCCAAGAAAGCAGCATCAAGTGAAACTCGCCGAGTAGATCTTTCATCTCTCGCTCCGGCCCCGGGATCGCGTCATCGTAAGAAGCGCGTCGGGTTCGGTGAAGGATCCGGACACGGAAAGACCAGTACCCGAGGAACGAAGGGTTACGGCTCTCGTTCGGGAAGAAAGAAAAAGAAGGGCTTCGAAGGCGGTCAGATGCCCCTTCACCGTCGTATCCCGAAGTTCGGGTTTACGTCGCGCAAGAAGGTCCTCGGCGTCAACGTATTCTCCGTCGTTTCGATCGAGAAGATCGCCGCACTCAAGAGCGATGGTGTTGTCACACTCGCCCAGCTCGTCGAATCAGGCCTCGTCCCAAAGCGCGCTCGCGTCAAGGTTCTTGGCGGTGGTGAATTGACGAAGAAGGTCTCCATCGAAGCTCACGCGTTCTCGACGACGGCAAAAGATGCCATCGAGAAGGTGGGTGGAGAAGCTCGAGTAGTGGAATACTCACGGGCTGCATAATTCGAACGTCCCTCTCAAATCGACGAGAAGGACGTTCCCATTCGACCCGTACCGGTCTACATTCCAACGTTCAATCCATTGGTTCGTCCAATGATCTCATCTTCCGTATCTGCCGGAGCCGATGGACCGGCAGATTTCGATTCACTCGGTTAGCAATACAGTAGATTAGGACCTCATGGGCGCTGTCGACAGCATCTTCAAGATCCCCGAGCTCACCAAACGTCTTTGGTTCACATTCTGGATGCTTGTCATCTACCGGATGGGGATCTTCGTTCCCACCCCAGGGATCGATGCTGAGCGTTTCCGCAGAATCTTTGAAGGTCAGAGCGCAGCGGCCGGCAATCTCTATGGTCTCGTGAATATGTTCACGGGAGGCGCACTCGAGAACTTCTCGATCTTCGCGCTCGGTATCATGCCCTACATCAGCGTTTCGATTATCATGCAGCTGCTGACGACGGTGTGGAAGCCGCTGGAAGAGCTGCAAAAAGAAGGGGCTGAGGGGCGCCGAATCATCACGCGCTACACGCGAATCGGAACCGTCGCTCTCTCGCTTTTTCAAGGGTACATGATCGCCGTCGGCCTTCAGGCGCAAGGCGTCGTGGCAACGCCGGGTTTCCGCTTCTGCATTATCACCGCGCTTACTCTCTGCGCGGGCACCATGTTCATCATGTGGCTCGGTGAACAGATCACGGAACGAGGTATCGGCAACGGCATCAGCATTATCATTTTTGCTGGAATCGTGGCCCGAATGCCCGCGACCCTGCTCATCACCTTCGATCTCGCCGCAACGACAGGGGAACCTTCGCCGCTCGGGATTCTCGCGATCTTGGCGATCGCGCTCGCCACGATTGCGTTCATCGTCTTCGTAGAAAGGTGCCAACGCAGAATCCCGATCCAATACCCGCGCCGAGCAGTCGGCCGACACATGACGCAGGCGTCGACTCAGCACCTTCCGCTCAAGGTCAACATGTCGGGGGTTATTGCTGCGGTGTTCGCCTCGACCTTGATCGGATTTCCGGTCATGGTGGCGCAGATGGCGAAGCTCGATTGGTTGAACGAGTATCTCGTTTACATCACCCCACCACACGTTTTGTATGAAGTGCTCTTTGCCGCGCTGATCATGTTCTTCTGCTTCTTCTATACGGCGATTGTGTTCGACCCGAACAAGGTCTCTGAGGATCTGAAGAAGGCGGGCGGTTTCATCCCAACGGTGCGACCGGGTCGTGACACCGCAGACTTCCTGAATACCATCTTGAGCCGTCTGACGCTTTGGGGCGGGATTTACGTCTGTATCATCTGTATCTTCCCGACCATCATCTATCGGGAGCTCGGAGCCTCTGCGTTCGCCGCGTTCTTTGGCGGAACGGCGGTTTTGATTGTGGTTGGCGTCATGATGGATACGGTCGCTCAGATCCAATCCCATATTTTGGCGCGCAACTACGAGGGCTTCATGGCGAAGGGGCCGGGGAAGGTCCGTGGCGCTTCGAGCGGGATCAACATCCGCGGTCAGCTCATCAAGCGCTAGACTTCGGATAGGCGCAGCCGAATGCCTCCTGGCGCATGAGGAGTGGTCCGCGGGAAGAGGGTAGTAGGCCGCCGAAGGAATCATTCTCCAACATGGAAGATCTCCATCGCCGTTAGCCACGCCTCCGAGCGGTGCCACGCGAGAATCCGGCGGGATTGAAATGTCAGTCGCGCCCGTGGACGCAACAGGGTACATTGTTAGGGTTTCTGAACAGAAGCACTCAGCCGCTCAAAAGCACTTAGCCGCTCAAATTTATGTCGCTCAAAATCGTGTTTCTCGGCCCCCCCGGTGCGGGGAAGGGCACCCAAGCCAAGCAGCTCGCCGCAACGCATCGCATGGCGCATATCAGCACGGGCGACATGCTCCGTAGCGCTATCGCTGCGGGAACTCCGCTGGGAAAAGAGGTGCAAGCCATTATCGACTCTGGGCAGCTTGTTCCGGATGAAAAGATGGTGAGACTCATCGCTGAGCGTACGAAAGCGGCAGATTGCCAGGCGGGGTACATCCTCGATGGTTTTCCGCGGACGGTGAAGCAAGCGGACGCGC
>JADYYL010000108.1 GCA_020853655.1 Deltaproteobacteria bacterium | reverse complement strand
TGACGGAACAGATGCGGTCATGCTTTCAGACGAGACCGCTATCGGTAAGTATCCCGTCGAAGCGATCAAGGTACTCGATCGAATCATTACGGACGCGGAGAAGAATTTCGATCCTGAAGCGTATCGCTCGAACCTCCGTGGACTCGATCGCGCGACCGTTCCCGACGCGGTGTGCTACGCCGCCATGAATGCGGCCGTCAAAGTTCAGGCATCCGCCGTGATCGTCTGCACGATGTCCGGGCATTCGGCTCGACTCATGTCGAAGTATCGACCCAAGCATCCATTCTTTGCTGTGACGACAGAACCCTCGACTCTCAACCGCCTCGCGCTCAACTGGGGCGTCGAGCCGGTGCTGATCCGTCTGGACTCTGAATCCGTTACCGAGGATGAGATCTATAACGCGATGGCCGCGGTGCGAGATCAATACGGTCTCAAACCTGGCGCGCGAGTCGTTATCACGGCCGGCCTGCGAACGAAGCAGAGCGGTAAGACAAACGTGATGGAGATTCGCGAGATACCGCGCACGGCTTAGTCGCTCGGCGGGAGCAGCTCCTCTTTGGGCAGAGGCGAGGGGCCTCGAGTGTTTGCCAATGATTTCAATAAGCGAGGACGAGGGCGCTCGAGGGTGGCCTATACCCGGTCACTAACGACCGCGAGCGCTCGCTCTGTCGAACTGATATCCTCGCTCTGCTTCTGTCCAGCGATGACCCCGAGCCTGTTTCGGATCGTCTTGGCGCACAGACCCAGATGGGAACAGATGCTCGGGAACGAGTACAGGTAGTAATCGTCTTCAGAGAGGAAGAACGTTCGAGCTTGCCGCTGGGGCTCGCCTCGCTTGGAGAGATCGTCCATCGCGGAACGGAGTATCGCCCGCATGAGATTGCGCTCTGCGGATGCGGTGTCACGAATCTGATGGTCGTCAAATGCGCTTTCAAGCGCTACGTCGTGCTTCGACATCGTCCCTCTACAAACCGTTATAAAACCTGCGCGGTGCGTATCGCCGCTCGCGCTTCACTACACCATTCGATCCTGATCTCTTCTGCACAGATCAGATATCGTCTTGACAAGTGGCGACCTTGAGAGTCCAGAGGCAAAAGTTCTTGTCCAAAAAGCATGGAAGAGTTTTCGCAGTGGCGGAAACTCTCTTCATACTCACGCACCCTTCTTCTATGACGCGCAAAGTCTATCGGCAGGAGGTGAAAAATCGAGCTCTCTTCGCTCTCACTCGAAAACGAATATTACCGGGCACTTGTCTCCCGGGATTCGTCGATCAAACGGCGTGCCGTGACTGCGACCTCGCGGAGGTCCACCGGTTTGGAAAGGCAGCGGTCGACGCCCATTTTGAGGAAGTGCTCAACATCGAAAACAAAGGCCTTTGCACTCACCAGCACAACCGGAACACTCGCACCTTTCGGATGGGCGCGAAGCGCTGCGACGAGCTCGACGCCGGAAAGGTCTGGGAGATCGTTCTCGAGCACGGCGATGGCAATGTTGGTCTCCCTCAGCGCGCGGAGGACATCGCGGCCGGAACCCGCGGCGAAGACTGAGAATCCCTCTTTCTGCAAATACGTTTCCACGAGCCCGCGTGCGTGGGCATCTGGATCAACGAGCAAGACTGTCTCGCCACGCCCCAGCGGCAACACCGCTTGAGTGGCGAGCCGTGTCCCGGTGGTCTCCTCGGAGCCACGCTGCACGTAGGGAAGTGTCAGCCAGAACGTCGAGCCGACATTCTCTTCTGATTCGAAATCAACGAGTCCGCCGTTCGCCTCGGCGAGCCGCTTCGTGAGGGGCATGCCGAGCCCAGTGCCGGTTTGCGCGGAGGAGTACTTGTGATCGACGCGCTCAAATGCGGCAAACACTTTACTCCGCTGATCCTCCGGAATGCCGACACCGGAGTCTTTCACCGAGATACGCACTCGATTCGTCGCCGTCTTCTCGGCAGACACGGTGATTGTGCCCCCTTCTGGCGTATATTTGATCGCGTTCGTTAGAAAGTTGAGGAGCATTTGACGCGCGTGGCGCTTGTCGCACACCATCCCGAGGGTTTCATCAACCGGCTCGACGATCACTTTGTGCTTCTTGCTCTCGGCTTGCGAACGCGTGATTTTCCCGAGGTCGACCAGGAGCTCCTTGACCGACACTTCCACTGGTTTCGGCACGACTTTGCCTGCCTCGACTTTCGCGTAGTCGAGGACGTCGTTGACCAAATCGAGGAGGTGTTCGCCGCTTGATTTCACCATCCGAACTGTGTCGCGAGTGTGATCCGTAATCTCGCCACAGAGTCCATCAAGGATTAGCTCTGTTCCGTTCAGGATGATTCCAAGTGGGCCGCGCAGTTCGTGGCTGAGATTGGCGAGAAATCCGGTTTTGACTTTGACCGACTCGTCCGCCAGCCGCTTCATTCGGATGAGATCCTGGGTAAAGCGCGAATTTGCGAGAACCGACGCGCATTGATTCGCACACAGTTTGATGATGTCGAGATCCCCCTTCTCCGGCGTATGGCCTGAGAATAGCTCTGCTCGAATCGCGCCGAAGACGGCACCAGAGAAGCGCAGCGGAGAAGCCACGACGGCCCCTGTCGGAGTTCGGAGAACGGTCGTCTCCTCCAGTGCCGCCGGCGACTCGGCGAGCATAGACTGTCCTTCGACCGAGAAAGGCTCGCCGACAAGCAGAGTTCGAGACCACAGTCTCGACTCTTCGTCATACAGAGAGATCTCAACCGAGCGCGCGCGCAGCTCCTCCTGTGCGATCTCAGCGATCGAGCAGAGTCGACTCTCGACGTGGCCCGTCGGAATGGATTCGTCCAGCTGCACCGCGAAAGCACTGTTGTAGTAACGGCGCATATCTTGGAGCTGAGAGGCAATTTCATCGACGAGTTCGCCGCCCGAACCCTCCGCCTTCGGGAGAGCTCGCCGGATCTCATCCATGCGCGATTTGTGAAATGCGATGACAAGAATGGCGACGCACCAGGCCAGCGCGGTCACGATCACAGATGCGACGAGGGGCGTGAGGAGCCCCGCAAACAGCGCAGCGGGAAGTACCACACTCGAAAGTGCGAGAAGAGATGCTGCGATCGTTATGGTTCGTCGTCGTTCCATCACCCATCGTAGATTGGCGTGTGTGCACTGACGGAACGGCTATCAGTCACATTAACATCGTTAGAATATCGGCATGATCCGAGTTCCCCCGCACTCTTTCGCATGAGGGGCCCAGTTGCCGCGTTGTGGCACCGAGGAGACGCTCTCCTTCGTTATCGAGGAGCTGGAGCCGAGTTTCCGAGTGTTTTACTTCGAATCGACAAGCTTGCGGCACTGCGAAGCGACAACCTGGGGGATGTTCTTCGACTTCATCAACTTCCGAAGGTCCTGCATGTTCAGATACTTCACCCACTTCAACGAAGAGTCGATCGGGGATTTTGGGTTCGACACGATATTGAAGCGAACGGCGTAGTTCTTCATCCAGTCCGAGTTCGAAGCGATCTCTCTGAGGACCTGATCTGAGAGGTTCGTATTTCGGGAGAACTCCTGGATCTCGTTGTCTGTGAGCCGAGAATTCTGAAGCACGAAGAGCGGGATCTGCCTATTTTTCGACTCTCGAATAAGAAGTCCTCGCGCGCTCATATTTCCGAACAGTGCGAGCTTGATCTTCTGCGGTATCGAGAGGTCGTTAATGATTTTATAGAGCTGTTCCTCTGACTCGGGCTTTCCGCCTTCTTGGGTCAGACTCGCCGGGAGCGCAACGCGCTCAGCGCCCTTCGCGGCTTCGCGAACCTGTTCTCGATCCACCTGGTCGGGGATCGACTCAATAAATGAATCAACGAGCTTGTCGAGGGATGTGGCCATGTGGAGTTTATCGGTTGAGAACGAGACGACATTAACTGTTCAAATAACTGCCCCCTCTCAGCGCTCCAGAGTTCGCCAATTCCTTAGAACTGTACGAGCGAAATCTCGTTTGAATGCAACACGATCTCAAGATCTGCCCCATCAGGCAGAATTCGAAGCCCTCCATGAGCCTCTAACCCGAGGGCGCGCCCCACAATCTCCTTCCCTCCGTGAATCCCTCGGACCTGGCGGTTCCGAGTGATCGACTGTTGTTCCCACTCTGTCCGAAGGACTTCGAGGCCGCGGCACAGGAACTCCTCGAGCGCACCGCAACATGCGCTGAGCACCGTCGTCACCGCAAGTTCGTAGCGCACCCCGCGCCCCGCTGACTCCTCGAGAGTGGCTCGAGGGAATGGAAGCTGGTCGGAAGAAGGAGTGAGGTTGAGTCCGATCCCAATCGAGACGGTCTGACCGTCTCCGCTCGCCCAACTCTCGACGAGCACACCAGCGAGTTTTCCCGTCGGTGCTCCCGCCTCGTCAATCGTCCACAAATCATTCGGCCACTTCAGCCGAGCATCTCCCCCGAGCTCGCGCACGCCACGCAGCACACCGACCCCTATCGCGAGAGGAAGTCCGCGGATGTCGGAGATGGGCCGATCAATCCCAAGAATAAGAGTCGCATACATCCCCTCGCCCGCCCGCGAGTTCCACCACCGATCATTTCGCCCACGTCCTCGGTCCTGAGTCAGTGCAACAACAGCGATCGGTGCGGTCGTGGATCGCGACGCATCGATGGAACAACGTGGCTCCGTTGCGCCGATCGGCTCGGCAACGCTCGCAAGTAGCGCTCGGCCCCCATGCAGCTCCCGCGCAACATCCATCGTCGATGTGACGGTATCGAACGGAGCAACCCAAAGCTCCGGGAACAAGCCACTGGCGGAAGTCGCTCGTCGTCGGAGCTCCGACAGCAGCTCGTTATGGAGAGGATGGATCTGGAGTGCACGCACATCAACCAACGTTCGGTCTGAAGTCATAGGTCGCCTGTCATGACATTGAGCAATCCGCGCAAGTCGTCCGGTAGATCCGCGCGATATTCGACCGGGTGGCTGCTCACCGGGTGGACGAACGACAACTTCGATGCATGCAGTGCCTGCCGTCCGAGAACTTGGGCCGCCACCCGAATCTTCTCTTCGAGCATGTGCGGTTGAGGTCCATAGAGTGGATCGCCAAGAATCGGAGCGCCGACCGCTCCCAAGTGCACGCGAATTTGATGGGTCCGCCCCGTTTCTAGCTGGAGGTCGAGGAGGTAGCCGCCCTGGAGACGCTGCTCGACACGCCAGTGCGTCACCGAAGGCCTCCCGCGCTCCTGGTCAACGGCCATCTTCAATCGGTCACGGGGGTTTCTGCCAATCGGAAGATCGATCATACCCTCTGAAACGACGCCCCCCTTCGGAAGCTTTGCGACGAGGGCGAGGTATGAGCGATGAACGGTCCGAGGCGGAGCGAACTGCCGAACCAGTTGGACGTACGCATGCTCGGTCTTTGCGACGACCATCAGCCCTGTCGTCCCCTTATCGAGACGGTGCACCAGGCCCGGTCGCAGCTCGCCGCCAATCGGCTGGAGCGCCGCACCGAGGTAGGCAAGCAATCCGTTTACCAGCGTGCCCCCACGATTTCCGGCGGCAGGGTGAACCACGAGGCCCGCTGGCTTGTTGATGACGAGGATCGCGTCGTCTTCGAACACAATCTCGAAGGAGACCGACGGATCTGGGTCAAGCGCAGAGGGTGCAGGGACGGGCACGGTCACACGAACGCTGGACCCAGAATTCGGAACAAACCCAGCTTTTGTGATCACTTTGCCGTCGACGGCGACAAGACCGGCCTTGATCCATCGAGTAATCTGCGACCGCGACGGCTCCTCCGCGCCAAACAATCGCTCCGAATCCTCTTCCTCAAGCGCCTCGCACATCGCCAAGACAACGCCATCGAGTCGAAGTCCGATGAATGCTGCTTCGACAGTCGCGCTCACCGCGCGATCTTCAGCGGCGCTCTCGGTCACGGGAACCTTGGGGAGAATCGGATAACGAAGCTTTCAGCAACAGCTCGGCACTCGCAACATCGCTTTGAATTGCATGTTTGAGCTGCTCGATTCCCGAGAACTTCATCTCGTCGCGCACGCGCGAAACGAAAGTGACTCGAAGGCGCTTGCCGTAGAGTTCCAAGCCGGAACGTTTCAGAATGTGAACCTCAACAAGTCGTTGACGGCCGAGAAATGTGGGTCTGACGCCGACGTTTGTTACCGAGAGCTCGCGAAGGCCATCGTACTCACACAGCGTTGCATACACGCCATCTTTCGGGAGGAACTGCTCCGGTAGGTGGAGATTGGCGGTGGGAAATCCGATCTGCCTCCCTCTTTTCTCACCGTGCACAACGTGGCCAACCACGTCGAACGGCCGACCCAGAAGACACTCGACCGTTTCGAGATTTCCCTCGCTCAAGGCATGGCGCACACGACTGGAGCTCACTCGCGTCGGCGACTCGGCTTCACATCTCATGTTGAATGGAGGAACAACGTCCACCACAATGCCTTCCTCCCGTCCCACCGTGCGGAGAAGCTCGACGTCGCCCTTTCGATCCTTGCCGAACACCCAGTCGTACCCAACAACGAGCGTCTGTGGATTCACGCCTTCGAGCACGATGTGTTTCATGAAATCGGAAGCGCTCATCTCCGCAAGCCGTCTCGAGAAGCGAAGCAATAGGAACGCATCAAATCCGAGTGATGCTGCGAGCTCGGCCTTCCTCCGAGGGGGTGTCAGCAGTCGATAGGCCTCGCTCCGCAACCGCTCATGACGTCCACTGGTATTGAAATACGCCTTAGGATGCGGAACAAAAGACACGAGCACCCGCGTGGCCCCAGGCGGAGATAACTCCGTGAGACGCGAAAACAGGGCTTGATGTCCGAGATGGAAGCCATCGAAGTTTCCGATCGTCATCGCGATCGAAGAGCCGAAGCGAGACGGAGTCTTCGCGCGCAGAAACTGAAAGTCACGGACAGAGCGGGCGAGGAACAACCGTTTTATCTCCTGGGCAAGAGTCTCAATGGAGTATGACTTGTCGGCGTGACTACAGAAAACTCCCTAGGGCAATAACGTGCAGATTTGCCCAGCGCTCCTCGTCGAGCCCGAGGAATCACGGCATAAATCTCGACCCGGGTTCATCCTCAGCGCGCCTAGCCAGAGCCACACTACCGCTTGGTCCGCTTACCGCCCTTGGGAGCAAGTCGCTCCCGAGCCCGTTGAGCTTCGTTGCTTCGTGGATGCTCGTCGACCAGCTTCTGAAATGCAAAAGAGGCTTCTTTCGACGATCCCATCTTCTCGAAGGTGTCACCGAGTCGATAAAGTGAGGGAGGGACAAAGTCCTCTGCAGGAAACCGCTGAAAGACGTCGCTGTAAGCGCCAATCGCTCGATCGAGCTGGTTCATCTTCTCGTAACAGACACCGCTCCAGAAGAGAGCGCTATCGGTAAACGCCGTCCCCGGATTCTGGGCGATGAAGTTCGTAAACCCGGTCAGAGCACGATCGAAATTGCCAGCCCGGAGGAACTGAAGCGACTGTCTGTACTCTGTTGCCGCGTCGCTATTAATGCGCGAAATCGCCTCGTCATCACTGTTGAGAAGATCTTCGGGAACGCCCGGCGGTGGAGGAACTCGGGAGCTGACTTGTTCAAGTGTTCTTTGGAGCTCCTCGGTCTTTCCTTTCGCAAGGTGTTGCGCCTCTTCGACCTGGCCTCCAAGTTGCCCAATCTGCTGTCGCATCTCATTGATCGACGCGGTGTGTTCCGCCTGGATCGACCGAATCTCACTGAGTTGAGACTTGAGGCCCTTCACCTCTTCACTCAACCCGCCAGCGCATCCCACGAGAGAGCACGCCACCATCAACCCAACGCTTCGTTTCGCAAGAATTTTGGAGTTCACCATTCGCATCACCGTCAAGGCTAACAATATTGACGCCCGTCGCTCGACCCTCGCCAACCTCCGTCGCCGTCAACCGGCTTGCGTAGGCTCGCACAACTTACCGCAGATATAAAAAAACGGCAGCCACCTTGGTTAGGGGGCTGCCGTCCTTCGCTCAGTCATCCTTTTGGATGGAGCTTAGTTCACCCGCGAGTGAGCGCGGCGATTCTTGGACCATGCGGACTCGTCGTGGCCCATGTCAACCGGCATCTCTTCGCCGTAGCTGACGCGGCTAACGCGCGAGGACGTAACGCCGAGGCTGCGATAGAAGTCTTCAACAGACTTTGCGCGGCGCTCGCCGAGAGCCATGTTGTATTCGTTGGTTCCGCGTTCATCGCAGTGACCTTCGACCGTGACGTTCGAGCTCGCGTTATCCGAGAGCCATTGAACGTTAGAGCGGAGGGTTGATTTAGCCGATTCACTCAACGTGGACGAATCGAAAGCGAAACTAACGTCCTTGAGCGGGCCACCAGCTTCCGCGCTCGGGATATTCCCCTCGTTCTCTCCACCGGAATCGAGCCCGCCGTGACTGCCGCGCTTTGTGCACGCACAAGCGGACATCATGGTTGCGAGAAACACAATGCAAACGACGCGAACGATTTTCATACTCTCCTTTCTTCCACTTAAGACAATCACAACGTTCAAATCACAAGGAAGGCACCGATTCCGGCCCCTTCACGCTCTCAAATCTTCGCAAACAACTCGTTCCCGAATATCAATTGCGAGTTTGATACTCGCTCGAGCGCGCAACTCGCTCAGTCTACGCACTCATAGAAACAAAACTGAATCAGGAAAAACCTGACAGCAACAGAAAAAGTTGCACTACTCCATCCGCGACTACAGCGAAGCCGTATGTCGGGAAAATGAACAGCCAAACCGATTACAACGGAGCAACCAGGGGAGAAATATCGACGACGTGAGACTTCGTATCGCGAGATATTCAGCCCGAACTCGGGTTGAATCGAGATGATCGATCGAGTCGGTCTTATACAACCTTTTTTTTCCTAGGCGCAATAAAAACACGCTTAAAAGCGCGGCGCCACGGATTTTAATTGAATAAACGGTTGGACCATGCGCTAGCCCCCCTGAGCATGCGCTTCGCCATACGGCGCCGCCTATATCGACGGCGAAGGGAGAAGAGAGGGTTCAACAATCAAGATCTGAACGGCCAAACAAGAATGGGGCACCCATAATGGGGCGGAGCGCCATTCCATCCCGGCCGGCTACTATTGCATGCGCGGGGACCAGACCGGCTGGGAGTCCTGACCACGGGCGAATGCGAGCGGCTTGGCGACCCCAGTTTGCACGGGGATAATGGCGATGCTCCGCCCTCTTCCACCGGATGAGCTGAAAATAATGAAGCGCCCATCCGGAGACCACCCTGGGTCTTCGTTGTTACCACCAAAGGTCAGTTGCTCGGCCTTCCCGCCAGCTGAGGAAGAGAGAAAGATCTGATTCCCCCCAGAAAGGCAGCTAAAAGCGATCTGGTCACCCTTCGGCGACCACGACGGAGAGGTGCAGTAGTTGCTTCCGGTGAAGCTCAACCGCGCTACGCCGCCACCAGACGAGGACATCGTGTAAATCTGCGGTCCCCCGCCTCGATTCGATGTGAACGCGATTCGCGAACCATCCGGCGAGACCGTCGGGGACGTGTCGATCGTCGAGCCGGAGGTCAGTTTTCGCATCGCGCGCGTCTGCGGGTCTATGCCGACGATGTTCGAGAACCCGTTGTAGGACGCCGACGCGTAGATCTGGCCGTCCGCTGAAAACTCCGGCGCACCCACGGACTCGGTATGATTTGTAACCTGCCGTGGGGTCCCACCGCCCGGAGAGATGAGGTAAATCTGCGGTCGGCGCGAACGGAACGACATATACGCGATGGAATCGCCGCGAGGAGACCACGACGGTGACATCGCAATTCCCCGGTCATGCGTGAGCTGCCGCAGATTGGACCCGTCCAGATCCACGATGAACAGCTCTTTGAAC
>JADYYL010000107.1 GCA_020853655.1 Deltaproteobacteria bacterium | reverse complement strand
CTCCGGGGGGCAGCGCGCAGATGTTGTCTGGCACCTCCATGGCGACGCCGCACGTTACGGGCGTTGCGGCTCTGATGCTTGCGGCGAACCCAGACCTGTCGACCGAAGATCTCCGAAACGGTCTCCTCGCTGGCGGAGAGTACTTAGACCAGCTTTGGGACTATACGATCACAGGGGTGCTACTGAATGCGCGCGACGCTGTCGCGCAAGCGCTGCAGCTCTCTCCCAGTGGACGGGGTGCACCGGCTGCCCTTACGTCGCTGAAGGTGAAGATCGCGAAGAAATCGAATGCGTTCGATGTCACGGTGACCTCGAACGGTTTCAGTGCGGATTCGGCAGACCTCACCGCAATTGGCGGCATCACTGCCTCTGTGACGTGTAAAGAGCAGAGCGGAAAGAAGAAGACGTTGAGGAAGAAGGGTACGACGAAGGAAGGGCGAGGCGCTGTGACCGTCCGAATCAACACACGTGCGCGAGTCTCGTGTTACGCTTCGTCGGGGCTCATTGTCTCAGGTTCGGTGAAGAGCAAGTAGTTCTTGGGATGTGTTCGCCGGTCCCAGCTGACCGGCGAATGACTTCTGCCAAAGCAAAGTTCGGGCGGAAGCTGGCGGCTGTTCTGTCTGTCTCGCTCCTCAGGCGCATCGGGAGTGAGCGTTCTTCTTCCTCCGCCACGACCCAGTCGCAACGCCCACGGGGTCCGCTCTCCGCGGATGCGCCACTCTCCGAGCGCAGCAACCTCTTCACGAACCGATAGTGTCTTCTCTCCGAGCGCACTCGCGGGCGTTCTCTCCTACAATACTCAACCATACGGTTGACAATCGGCGCGCGGTCGATTACTCTCAACCATATGGTTAATCATTCATCGCGAGCCCTCGACCGGGCATTTCAGGCGCTTTCCGACCCCACTCGTCGGGCTATTCTCGCTCGAATTGTGAAAGGGGACTCCACGGTGGGCGAGCTTGCGGAGCCATTCAACATGTCGCTCGCAGCGGTATCTAAGCACCTCCAGGTCCTGGAGCGGGCGAAATTCGTCAAGAAGATGAAGTCGGGGCGAGTCGTCACCTGTCGCGCAACTTTGGAGCCGCTGGGTGAGATGACGGCTCTTCTGGAGGAACTGGGACGCTACTGGAACCGACAGTTGGATTCACTGGAAGCGTTTTTGGCAACGGAACTGACAAACAAAGAGGAACAGAATGGAAAACAGGGCGGCGAAAGCAGCGCCGGCGCTCGTCGTTCGACGAGTCGTTCGCGCAAGAAGAGATAGAGTCTTTCAAGCGTGGACTGACCCCCAGATGATGAACAAGTGGTTCTTTGGCGGAGTTGGTCGCGCGGTGGTGACCTCCGACTTTCGGGTTGGCGGAGAGTTTCGAAATGATATGCGCATGAAGCCGACGGCCGGGACCGGCGGATGTTCCGACGGCACGAAGATGGAAGAGGAGATTTCCCGGGTACATACGGGGGAGTTCCTGGAGATCGTGCCACCTGAGAAGTTGGTGTTCACTTGGAACTCCAGCATCGTCACAAATTCGCGAGTGACCGTCGAGTTGAAAGACTTGGGAGAATCGACGGAGATCTGGATTACGCACGATCAACTGGAAACTGAGGATCTGCGCAGCAAGCACAATGGCGGTTGGACTGCCTGTCTGGAGAATCTGGGAATGTTTCTTGAGAACACAGGAGCCTCGTTATGAAACGGAAGATGAAGCATCTCGTATTCGCCTTTTCGATATTGTTCGTCGCCGATGGAGCGCTTGCCGAGAAGCACGAGATGCCGGAAGTGAAGACATCCGCGGAACTCGATCGGATGAAGACTCTCGTCGGGACGTGGAAAGGCAGTGCCGTTGGCATGCCGGAGAAGACGGTCGAAGTGCAGTATCGGCTCTCTTCAGGCGGCAGCGCAGTCGTCGAGACAATTTCACCGGGAACCCCTCACGAGATGACAACGGTGTACTTCGACGAAGCCGGGAAACTTGCCATGACGCATTACTGCATGTTGGGCAATCACCCGACTATGTATCTGACGAAGTCCAGTGCGACTGAGCTGCAGTTTGATGTTCCTCGCACCAGCGACGAGAAGCATATGAACGCGTTGGACATTACCTTCAAGAGCGCGGACGAGATGGACCAGCGATGGGGGATGGTCGACGGCAAGAAGAGTGAGGTAACGACATTCGCGCTGCGGCGTGAGTCCTAGTGCTCTCGCAAATGAGACTATGAATTACTTGTCAGAGCACGAGAACGTGTTCTGCGAACGACATCGTCACCCAGTAGGTGTCGGTGTCGTCTCGTTTCCGTCGGTCTTCACATCGCGCGGCGGAGAGGATGTGACGAGATATGCTGAGCATGAATCTCGAGCGGCCGGAGTGGCCAACCTTCAGCGAGCCACATATTGAACCGATTGCACGATGTGGGAGTATCGGGGTCCCCGGCGTGTGGATAGAAGGTGAACTCACCAAAGACTACCCCGCCGTTTGCTTCGTAGAGGTCGATTCTCACGAAGTCGATACCCGCGCCTAATACAGCAGCTGCATCAAGCATTTCGCGGAGGCGTGCCGGGGCGGTGGGCAATGGCTCAGGGAGCGCTTCGCTGTAACTCGTGAGCGGGATCATTTCCCATTCCGGGGTGAAGAATACATTTCGCTTCTTCCGGCGATACGTGGGCGAGCCGACGCTGATCGCCCGAACAGTCCCACTGAACGTGTAAAACCGATAGTCCATCAGCTCCCCTCCCGCCGCGGGCGTGATCATCGCCTCTACGAGAATAACGGGGGAAATCAGGTGGTACGAGCGTTCTCGAACGGAGTATCGAGTGTGGAGCCATGCGTCACATTGGTCGACGACTTCGCGTTCCGTGAGCTCATGGCGAAAGATGTCCGAGCGCGGAAGTAATGCGCCGGTCTCATCGAGCACGAACTGTTGGGTGCCAAACTTGAAGTACTGGCCATTCTTCCGAAGTATTGCCCAGCCCGACGCGTGGTTCGGTTTGATGACGCAGTCATTTGGAAGTGTGTCAAAAGGAAGCGACGAGGCAACATCTGTCACGCAGAGAGTGTCCGCGACACGAATTCCCAAATCGGTCACCAGCTCTTTCACTCGACACTTGTCTTGTCGGAGAGCAACCTCTTCCAGTGGGTCATGTTCAATGTGCCACCGTACCTTCGCCGCGAAATCCATGAGAGCTGATCCCTCTGTTGCCTCAATCCGGGTGTTTCATTACACCTGCACCAGACGAGCACACCGTCGAAGGAGGAGGCAACGACAATTCGCGGAGAGAGGCCATGGTGTCCGGAACTGCTACGAATGTTTGGTCATCGCGCGCTTGCGCTCAGCGGATCGACCGGTATCATGTCGCGCGGCTCGTTTGAGAAAGTGGAGGTCCGATGAGCGACGTCTTAAACTGGCTTCTCGATTCCGATCCGGCGATCCGTTGGCAAGTGTTGAGGGATCTCACCGATTCGACTTCCGATGAGGTGTCTGCCGAGAGGGCCCGCGTTGCTCGGGAAGGCTGGGGCGCGCAGCTGCTCTCCCTGCAGGACGAATCTGGGCACTGGGGCGGCGAGGAGTACTCACAAGACTGGACGACGACCACGCACACGCTTGTCTTCCTCCGCTTGCTCGGGATCGATCCGCGCGCTGATGAAGTCCGGACGGCGATTGGGAAAGTACGAAATCGTGTCGTGTGGAGTGAGTGGGGAAGACGGCCATTCTTCACCGGCGAGGTAGAGACGTGCATCAACGGGATGGTGTTGGCGCTCGCCGCGTACTTCGATCAGATTCCTGCGTCGGACGGACTCTTGCAGAAGCTTCTCACCGAACAGCTCGAAGACGGTGGTTGGAACTGCCTCGCGCCAGCAGAATCCACTCGATCATCGTTCCATACGACGATGACCCTTCTCGAGGCCCTCCTTGAATATGAGCAAAGCGTTGGAGCGCATCCGGTTGTAACGGCTGCGCGGAGGAGGGGAGAGGAGTATTTGCTCGATCGCCGGCTCATGCGAAGACTCTCCACCGGACAAATCATCAACCCGAATTGGTTGCAGTGCCATTTCCCGCCACGTTGGCGCTACGACGTGTTGCGCGCGCTTGATTACTTGCAAGCCAGCGGTCGCCCGCCCGACGAGCGATGCCGGGAGGCGGTCGATCTCCTGGTTCAGAAGCGACGACCTGATGGTCGTTGGCCGCTCGACTCGCGCTACGATGGAGCGGTGTACTTCCATGTTGACGGCGAGCCGGGCGAGCCAAGCCGCTGGAACACACTTCGGGCTCTGCGCGTGTTGAGATGGTTCAATCCTGCGCTGGAGCCGGCGGTCGCGCGGTGATGCGTCGGAAGGATTCCGACGTTTCTATCCGCCGATGCTGGATCTCATTCTGGTTGAGAACGAAGAAGTGGGGAACGGTGTCGGCTCGAGCCGAGCGGCTCATCGGATACGGACCCGCTCTTGCGCCGCTGGCGATCGAGGGCTGCAACCGAGAGAAACTCTGATACTTGTCCGCGCCTCGTTAGAGACCCGAGTCGAGTGACACAAACCACGACGGTTCCGGATCGGTATCCCGCGCACGCGCATTGTCTCCGTTCACGCGCAGGAACCAGGTTCCGCTTGTATTGACGTAAGTCGTTCCACGAACGCTTCCGCGGTTCGAGGCTATCTTGTCATAGGTTCGACCGGTGACTTGATCGACGAGCTCGATCGAGAAGCTGCCCGTGCCCGTGTAATTGAAGTCGACGATTGCCGAGCTCCGTGTCACTTGAAACACCGGGGTCACCGCCGAGCCGACACCTTGCAAAGAGAAATAGCTTTGACCGGTGACCGACCCGCTCGAGAGGATGTTACCCTTCTGGAAGCCGCGAGTACGAGCGTCCCGTGTGCTTCGGAAGCACATGAAGTCGCGTTTGGAAGGTGCCTGATAGGTCCCACCGGAGCGCGATGCGATGATCGGACAGGCGACGGTCTCGTTTTTACTCGACTGAGCGATGGCGGTGGATGCGCAGAGGCTCAGGCCGATAACGGCCCCGAAAAAACTTTTCATGATGACATCTCCTACATACCCGTGAACTGGCACCGAGATTATGGCACGGGGAGGTGAAAATGATGCACTAGGCGACGGAGAGCCCATGAAACAGGCTCGAAACGCACTCGTGTAGGTGTTTCTTCCCCTCGGGACAGCGGTTTCGTCTCATCCCCTCCTTCTGTGCAGCGAGGGCGCTGTTGCCCGTGTGGTCTCGGCTCGAGGCCGGTCTTGTCGCGTATGCAAAGCGACGAAGGTCGAAGGACGACGGTGGTCGAAGAGCTATCCGTCGATTCTCTCCCCTCCCACGAGAACCCGACCATTCATTTCGCTATCCGCCAGAGGCGGGGAGGTGAGATGGTGCGTTCGCACCACCTCACAGCGAAGCGCATGTCTATTCAGAGCGATCAATCAGTGAAACAAGTTCTTATCACGGGCGCGAGTGGTTACGTCGGAGGGCGTCTGCTCCATCGCCTGGAATCCCGAAGCGATCTGCACATTCGTTGTCTGGCTCGGCGGCCGGAGAGTGTTCATCCCAATGACCCGAGTCGTGTGGAGGTCGTTCGTGGAGATCTGCTCGAACCGGAGTCGCTCGATGCTGCGCTCTCCGGAGTGGATACCGCATACTTCCTAGTTCATGCGCTCGGCAGTAACCGCTCGTTTGAGAAAGTGGAGAGACAGAGCGCCGTCAACTTTGCGGCTGCGGCAAAGCGCCAAGGCCTGAAGCGAGTCATCTACCTTGGTGGGCTCGGACACGGTGACGATCTGTCGTCCCACCTCAGCACACGTCACGAAGTGGGGCAGATCCTCACGACGAACGGAGTTCCGACTATTGAACTTCGCGCGTCGATCATTCTTGGCTCGGGGAGCTTGTCATTTGAACTACTACGGGCGCTGACTGAGAAGCTGCCGATTATGATCACGCCGAAGTGGTTGAAGTCTCTCGCGCAGCCAATCGCGATCGAGGATGTGTTGGAGTATCTGATTGCTGCGCTTGATCGACCTTTCGATCGGAGCCGGGTGTTTGAAATCGGAGGCCCAGATCAAGTCAGCTATAAGGGACTCATTGTCGAGTATGCCGCGCAGCGCTCGCTTCGACGGTGGTATGTCGCTGCGCCGGTGCTCTCCCCGTATCTTTCCAGCCTCTGGCTCGGGCTTGTCACTCCCGTGTATGCCCGGGTCGGTCGTAAGCTCATCGAGAGTCTTCGAAACGACACGATCGTCCTCGATCCCAGTGCGCTGCAGGAATTTCCAATCCGTCCGATGGACTGTAAGCGCGCGATTGCGCGCGCCCTGCTGAACGAGGACCGGGAGTTCGCCGAGACCCGTTGGTCCGACTCCGAGTCCTCTGCTCGAAGTCCGCAACGTTGGGGAGGTCGTCGGTTTGGTTCACGAATCGTCGATTCTCGGAGCGCTCATGTCAATTTGCCACCGGCGCAAGCATTCGCGCCTATTGCGCGAATCGGCGGCCGACGCGGTTGGTACTATGCGAACGCGCTGTGGCGGTTGAGAGGCATCGCGGACCTCCTCGTGGGTGGCGTTGGGATGCGGCGCGGGCGACGACATCCCGAACTGATTCGCAATGGCGATGCGATTGATTTTTGGCGAGTCGAGTCGTTTAAGCCGAATCGGCTGCTGCGACTCTCCGCGGAGATGCGCGTTCCGGGACGTGCATGGCGTCAGTTTGAAGTGACGCCTGAGGACGACGGTCGATCCATCATCACGCAAACGGCGATATTTGACCCCCATGGACTATGGGGTCTCATGTATTGGTATGCGCTCTACCCGCTCCACGGGATCATCTTTACAGGCATGCTGCGCGAGATTGTCCGCGCTGCGGAGAGCGCTGCGAAGGCGCACGGATGATCGTTCTGCGATAACACGGGTCGCCCGCCTAATCGTGAACACCTAAGAGCGCGTCGAGTTTATCGAATGAATTCGTCCACCCTTTCGTCATACCCCCGCGCTCCTCGACGAACTTGGCGAGCTCTTCGGGGGTCGTATCGGCGTGAGCCTCCCAAGTGACTGTGACGCGAGTCTGTTCCGGGCCTTCTTCCGTCAATTCGACGGTTCTTTTCATCGTCCCCGGCCACGTCGGTGCGAACGGATGCCGAGCGATTGCTCCATGTTCGTCGCAGAATTGTTGGAGGGACACGATGCGGTGTGGCTTCTCGATGGCAAGATACTCAACCCGACCGTGGAACGAGATACCATTCCCGCTCATCGCGTAGCGTGTGCAACCTCCGACTCGGATGTCCGACTCCATGAACGTCATCTCAAGTCCCGGAGGTGGAAGCCACTGGGATAGGTGCTTGGGCTCCATCCACATGTCGAACACGACTGCTATAGAAGCCGCCACACTTCGGTTGATGACGAAGATCTCCATACCGGTGGTGCTCTTCTCTAGGTATTCAGCGAGCCGATCCCACGTTCCATTGCCCCCCGCATCCTTAATGAAGCGCCGCGTCTCCTTCGCGCTTTCGGGAGTCGGGAGCGTCATGGTCATCTCCATCTTGGTCCGATCTCCGACCGCGGAGAACCGTACCGTCACTCGGAAGAGCGGTGGCCGATCGTCGCTTGCCCCGTGATCGTAGACGAGCTTCGCGTGTTTCTCGACCTCGAAGTAGGTCGTGATGTTGGGGTAGTCTGTCCCGTCGGGGCCATGCATCGTGT
>JADYYL010000106.1 GCA_020853655.1 Deltaproteobacteria bacterium | reverse complement strand
CCTCCGCCTCAGAAATGTAATGACGGGGACACGTATTCTCGGCGCAGGCGCACTTATCCAGCTGACACGCCCCAAAGGGCTTCTCTCGGCACTTGCTTCCATAGCGCAGGTGCCGTTCGGCTCTGCCGTCTGCTGGTGCCTTGCGGAGAACATACGTTTGGCATCGGACGCCGAGGGCGGTAGAGTCCCCGAGACAACCCAGCTCGAGTAGTTCCTTCGAAGTTTCGTGCTCACGAGATCAGCTTCTCCGTGCACGAAGCGAGAGTTACGGTTCAACCCGTCCACGCGCAATCCGCGCCCCGCCACCCGACCATCGACATCAGGAGATCGCAATGCCTGAACCGCTTGCGCATGTCTTCGCCGCTCGGAATCGAGCTGCCGAGTTCACCGATACACTTCGCGCCATCCTTCCACTCCTTGACGAAGTGATGCAGAACGACTTCCAGTTCGACTTCGACTACGGAACGGAGCGCGACCAGGAGCTCTTCAGCAAGATCTGCGAGCTGCTTTCAGCACCGGGGGAGGATGAGTACGAAGACGAGGAGCCGGATGACGACGCTCCCGGGGCGCTCGAGCAGATCGAGGCGGCAGCGTTCGGCTTCAGTGCGATCTTCCTTCCCACAAGCGCCGAAGACGTGCGCTACATCGGGAAGCGACTCGCGTTTCGCATCCAGTTCATCTGTTGTGCGATCGAGCGTGCCCAGCCGACTCGGGACGAGAGTCTCGCCATGCAGGGGGCGAAGATCGAGATCTTCCTGGCTCGGATGGAGCGCCTTGCCGTTCAACTCTGCAACGCGACGTCGGAAGATCCGGCTTCGGCAGAGTGGCTCGCGCGCTTTCGGCGCTTCGCGGAGATGCGATACTTTCCGATGCTCCGCGATGTGTTTGGTGGTCTCAGTAAAAGAGTGCGAACCGAGGAAACGGTGGTGCACTGACGCTATATGCGAAGAGCGCAAAGAGGGATTCGTCCCTCTTTGCGCCGGTCACCGACCAACAACGTCGGCAATAAACGTTCTCTCTCTCTTCGTGTCTCCTTTGCTGTCTCTATCAGCCGAGTAGCTTCTCGACCTCTGGCGCCCAGTGATAGGCCTCCATGACCGCAGTCTCGAATGCCGGGAGCGCCCAGTTATCCTGTTCAACAAAGAAAATCCGATTCTTGAACGGCTTTCGCACCTGGTCGATGACCTTGTCGGCGATCAATCCTTGAGCCGCGACCGGGAGGGGATGGCCCCAACGAGCAACTCGAATATCGACGATCCGATCAGGAGTCATCTTGAGCAAGGGCAGTATCGTGCTCCGAATCTGCTCTTCGAACTTTGCACGAACGGAGTCGTACGATTTTGGATCGTATATCTCCGCCCGAGAGCCTTGGTACGGAACACCTTTATACAAAGTGAGGACCGTGTCCTGCTTGCCAGGAACCGAGAAGTTCCCAAGGATGACGTCTGTGACACCCTTCCGAGCGGTCTCAGTTCGCACATCTTGCGACGCAATCTTTCCGTCGCCGAGCATGTACAGATCGTAGAACGATTCCGGCGGCGCGCCCTTCAGACAGACATTTGCCACGAGGTAGGAGTTGTATCGGAGCTTCCGAATCGCATCGAGCCGCTCGGGTTCAATGTCCTGTAGCACTCGTCCAACAACGAACTTCGGGCACGCCATAATCGCGGTCTTTGCGACGATCGTATTGATCGCACCCTTGCTATCGAAATACTTCACCTCGACGCCGTTCCCATGTGAGCGAACCTCGAACACCAATGAAGAGGGACGGAGGTTCTTCGGGCTCAATTCTGTTGAGAGTTTCGACACGAGCCGCTCCGCAATCGCGGAGTTCCCACCTGGGAACACATAGAGATTGCCGAACTCGGCAGTGTAGAAGTTCAGTCCGCACGCGGCACTGATCTCTCCGAACGACGCTCCGAACGAGGACCAGCAGTAATGTTCCAAGGCCGTTTCGATATTCGGATGAAGGGGGCCTCCAGCTATCTTGGTGACATGATCCTTGAATGAAATGCGATCGAGGCCATCGATATACTCGCGCTGGTCCTCTTCCGTTACCGGGATGTCAGGATAAACGATCTCCTCACCATCCCATACGGAACGGAAGTAAGCGGCGAGCTTCGTGAACTGCTCGCGCGCGGCTTCGTCTTCGCCGCAAGACTCTCCGCTCCAGAACTCCTTAAAGATCGTATTCCCGATCGAAACCGGGTCTTCGCCCTCTTTCAGCGTGACGGAGTCTTTCATCCCAAGTTCTTTCATCAGGCCGTCGATCTCTGAGCCTTCGTCGGGCTCAACCACGTAAGCTGCACCAATGGAATAGTCGATTCCGCGCCAGCTCTGCCCTTTGGAATTTCCTCCAAACCGACTGGCTTGCTCGAGCACGATGGGTTTGTGCTTCCGCAGGAGATACGCGCTGGTGAGGCCCGCCATGCCGCCACCGATGATGACGACATCGGCCTGTTCTGCCGGTCGGGGCTTTTGGCCCGCAAGCGCCGCCTTCATTCCGTCCTTATTCCAAAGCACTCGATGAGGAACATCCGGGTCGTCACCGTAGTACTGGCGAGGGGCGACGTCAGCAACGGTTCGATCAATGGGGGAGTAGCGCGAGAGGAACTGGCCGAGATCAGGCGCGGGTGTGTTCGCACGAGCAAACGGCGCAAGATACAAGACCGTTCCGCTCGCCCCGACGTACTTCAGAAATGTTCGACGATTTATCTGACTCATATTTCGCTCCGTTCGATGACGACTCGGGTCTCAGCAAGTAAGTGTTCAATTGCATCCATGCGCAGCCCCAAGAAGGGAATGTGAGGAATGCTCGCAAGTATCTGCTCGTTACGGCGCACGATTAACGTCCCGCCGCCAAACGAGAGGAGACACTCGAAGATGTCAGGAATCTCCTTGTAAATAGTGCAATTCGCTCGCGCGATGCTCATGTCACGCCCCGCGGGCTGGCTGTAGTGCACGAACTCGTTTTGTTCGAACTGCCAGTAGCTGAAGAGTGGGATGATGAGTCCCCAGACGAACAACCCGAGCAGGAGCACGCCGAGCAGCAGATATCCATCGG
>JADYYL010000105.1 GCA_020853655.1 Deltaproteobacteria bacterium | reverse complement strand
CCGTCAGCTTCCAGCGCTCTTGATAGTTGAGCAGCTCTTTGAACCGCTTGTTCTCATGCTCGAACTCGGTCAGTCGAGAATTCTGCGACTCCAGCTCACGAACCCTTGCGCCGAGTTCCATACGCTCGGTCTCGACATTCTGCAGGTAGATGTAGTGATCCCAGCCTCGTTTCACCGACGCCGTCAGCTCGTGATGCATGAGTTCGAAGGGTGACATGACGGCGCCGAGAAACGACGCCCCGGCACGAGGTAAACCCGGATGTTGAATACTGAGACTCATGAGCTGACCAGAGACGATCATCAACCCGACCACTGTCAGGAGGAGACTGTTTCTTCGGAAAAGCTCAGGCATGGGAAGTTGAAAAGATTCGATACAGGGAGACGGAGCGGCACCGAGTGCGGACTTCGTCCGAACTCGGTATCGCGCGACGCCACATGGGTTGCTTCAAGTTACTTGTATAGCGATTTTGCGAGGAGGAGAAAGGCTAAAATTGCGGAAACTATGCAATTCGGTTTTCCACCGCCGCAATTCTTTCGACGGAACAATCGGAGCGGAATGCATTGAAACCGATGACGGAGAAGTCGACGACACGAAAGGTCACCAACTCGGCATCGCAGACGAAAGACCTGGGGGCTCTGCCCCGAGATACGTCGAGGAGAAACCCAGCAGATCTCCGAGAACAAGGCGTTCCGAGAACCCTTCTGCCAGACGAAATAGTCGCATCGCTGGCACGAATGCTGCGACAACTAAGTAAAGGGTGTTTTTTATGGATATCCCGCGAAGCGGGAATCTGTGAGAAACGCCCTTTACTTAGTTCAAAGCAGCCAAGAGATAAAACCTAGTGCTCTGACAAGTTAGCCTATGACTACTTACTTGTCAGAGCACTAGCCGGCCGAACCACTCCGAAGTTGCTCACGGACAAGAGATCGAGAGGTCTCAGACAAGAAAGGAGAGGCGACGACTATTGAATGGTCACGTCCTTGAGTAGATCGAGATGGTCGAGGATCCTACCCGAACCGAGCACCACCGCTGTCAGGGGGTCCTCTGCGAGAACGACCGGGAGATTCGTCTCTTGGTGTAGGAGCGAATCCAGATTGCGAAGGAGCGCTCCCCCGCCCGCAAGGGTGATACCCCGGTCCATGATATCCGCAGCCAGCTCAGGCGGGGTCCGCTCAAGGGCCTGCCGGATCACTTCCAGAATCTGTTTGAGTGGCTCTGCGAGCGCATCGCGCACCTCGTCCTCGGAGATCTCCACAGTTTTTGGCAAGCCGCCGACGAGATCCCGACCTTTGATCTCCATCTTGTGACGATCTCCGGTGGGGAGAGCTGATCCGATCGCGATCTTCAGTTGCTCGGCAGTACGCTCACCAATAGAGAGGTTATAAGAGCGCTTGATGTGGTTAATGATCGCTTCGTCCATCTTATCGCCGCCAACGCGGATCGACTGAGAATAGACGATGCCCTTCAACGAGATAATCGCGACCTCAGTGGTCCCGCCGCCAATATCGACGATCATTGAGCCGCACGGCTCGGTAATCGGCAATCCCGCGCCAATCGCCGCCGCCATTGGTTCCTCTACGAGGTAGACCTCGCGGGCACCAGCGGATTCCGCAGATTCTCTGACGGCGCGTTTCTCCACCTCCGTAATACCAAACGGCACACAGACGATGACACGTGGGCGAATGAGCGCTTTACGATTGTGCACTTTCTGGATGAAGTACCGCATCATCTCGCCGGCGATTTCGAAATCGGCGATAACACCGTCACGCATGGGGCGCACGGCAGTGATGCCGGTCGGGGTGCGGCCGCACATGTCCTTCGCCTCTTTGCCGACGGCGACAATCTTGCGAGACTCCCGGCCATTCGACTGAACGGCGACCACAGACGGCTCGTTTGTGACGATGCCTTTCCCCTTCACGTAGACCAGGGTGTTAGCAGTACCCAAATCGATTGCGAGATCGTTTGAAAAGAATCCGAAGAGCGAATCAAACATGTTACGCTTTTTTTGTGCGGTGGAAGTAAAAATTGTTTAACAACTTTTCAGTTGGAAGTCACCCGCCGCGCCTTAAAACAGTTTGCGAGATTTCTCGTCATGCATCGTAAAGCACAACGCCGCTCATCTCGAATTCCGCTTATCTTTGCGTTGATACATGTGATGAGCACAAGCTCGGCCTCGGCTCTCGATCTCAAAAACAAAGTTTCGACTATCTCTGGAGGTACTCTCTACCAGAAGCTCTGCGCCGATTGTCACGGCTCCACCGGCGTGCCCGAAGGAAGCGTATCGTTCCTCGCACCAAGACCGACAAATCTTGTCGAGCCACCGTTCGTGCACACCGCCGCTATTACGTCAGACGATGCATTGTCCCAGATCGAACGGGTTATTCGAGAAGGACTTGGGGAAAATATGATTAGCTACAAGAAGAGGCTCACTTCTGACCAAATCACCGCGGTCGCCGAGTACGTCCTCTATCTCAGATCGAAGACGAAGGAGTCTCCGGCGATAGGAGAGCTGGAGACGGTGATTTCACCACCGACAGGAGGGAGCGGGTTGACGGAGACACTCGCCCAAGGACTTCAGGGGCAATCACGACCCCCCGGTCCAATAGAAAATCGATAAGAACGCTCAACTGTTGGGGAACTGGCAAATTCTTATCGAGGAAGAGAAGGTTTTGACCGAAGGCGCGGCAGGATCCACTTTTCACCCGGAACTCGATTCCTCGCGACAGGCGTTCCCGACGGACCGTTATTCCCTCTCGACGGAGGCAATCGGTGAGAAGTTTCACTTCGGACTCGTCTTTCACGCTCTCTTTGGCCATCGATCTTCCCTCTGCTTACCGCCGGATTCAAGCGGAATAATAACGGTTATCGTCCGAAAGTCCAAACCGGGATCCCACCGTCACCCAAAGAAACGTCGGCCGCCGTTTGATTCTCTCCACTGCCGAACTATCCAGGATTTGCGCGTCCCCGTAATGTTCAGTAGTTGAATGACGTTATGCAAGGACCACAACAAAGAAAAAGAGTCCTGCAGAGGAGGGCCACTGCCGAACCTCCCGCTCTGATTTCCGAGTATGTCGGCTCACCTATTCACGACACTCGATGCGCCACGAACCGACCCCTCGACACTCGATCGCACCACTCGACTTGAGCTTCTACCACCTGGATTCCCGGTCGACGCCGCAATCCATCGCCGCGTTCCTCGTCCTCGATGGAATGCCCGACGTCGAGGAGATTCGCAATCGGTTTCGCGCTGCGGCGTCCATCTTCCCGAGATTGCATGAACGGCTCATTGTCAGCGCGGGTAGGTGGTATCCCCGCGCGTATTGGGAGCGAGCCGATGATATCGATCTCGGAGACCTCGTCCTCTTCGAGGCGAATCCTGGGCTGACAAACATTTCCGATCTTGCAGCGCCCGCCGGAATGTATTTTTCACGTCCACTCGATCTCTCCCGTCCATTGTGGCGCTTTCATCTATTCGGCTCCTCCGATGGACGTGGTCCCGTGGGCGCGCTCTTCATCGGTCACCACACGATGACAGATGGTTTCGGTGGCCTCGAGATTCTACGAACCGTGACGGATGGGAGCGGTGATGTTTCTATCGCCGCGCAGCTCCCCCGAAGGAGCGAGCCGAATGCTCAACTTCGGAATCGGCGCAGGGTCACCGTCGGAAAAGTCATTCGAGAACTCATCGAGCCGCCGATCGCGAGCGCGTTGAATGGCGAGAACTCGCCGAGTCGCGAACTCCACGTGCGACACTTTCCTTTCCCAGAATTGCTCGCCATGCGGGCTCACTACGGTGTCAGTATTAACGACGTCTATCTCGGACTGGTAAGTTCGGCACTCGAGCGTTACTCGCGAGATGTCGCGGAGCAGATGCCCGCCGAGCCAAGAATCATCATCCCCGTCAACCTGCGTTCCGCCGCCGACGCGGATCGACTGGGCAATTTGCTGACGGGGGTGACGATCCGGCTGCCCGCCTCGGGAGAAACACTCCCCGACCGATTGCTCCTCGTCCATGAGCGGACGACGACAATGAAGCGCAGCGGCATTGCACGTGGCTACGCGCTCATTGCGCGAATGAACGCCCGACTTCCAGCCTTTCTCCAGCGACCTTTCTGCCGTGCTTTTGCGAGGCGAACGAGTTGCATCTGCACGAATCTTCCGAACTCCAGCTCACCGCGAAAACTCGCGGGGGTAGAGATCCGGTCAACTTTCGCTGCCGCCGCACTCATGGAAGGTCATGGATTGGCGTTCTCTCTTGTGACCTATAACGAAAACGCGCATGTTGCCGTCGTTGTCGACCCAGGCATCGTCCGAGATGGACCGCGTCTCCTCGATCACTTCATCAAGGCAAAAGATGAGCTCCTCGCAACTCTCCCAATCTCCGACCACGCACTACTCAGCACCGATGGCCAACGCAACCCAAGTTGTTAGCCCCCCGCTCGAGGCGCGAGAGCACCGGTACCCGGTGTTGCGCGATTTTTATCGCGGACAGACGGTGTTCGTGACCGGGGCCACCGGCTTCGTCGGGGGCCATGTCGCGCGTGGACTCCTCGATCTCGGCGCCAAGGTGCGCATACTGGCGCGCGAGACCAGCTCGAAAGCTCGCGTTCGGGAACTACAAGATCGCGGCGCAGAGTTTCATTTTGGCGACCTCGGCGATCGAGACGCTGTATTGCGCGCGGCGGATGGAGCGAATTACATCTTCCACATCGGCGCGTTGTATCGGGAGGCGAAGTTCGCGGATGAGGTTTTCTTTCGCGCGAATCTCGAAGGGACCCGACACGTGATCGATGCCGCCGAGCGTAACCACTCCGCGCGTTTAGTGTACTGCAGCACCAGCGGTGTCCATAGCCACATTGAGCACCCACCCGCCGACGAGTCCGCACCGTTTCATCCCGCGGATGTCTACCAGCGAAGCAAGGCGGAGGCGGAACTTCTCGTCAAACGTTGTCATGACGAGGGTCGCATACGGGCTACAGTGATTCGACCTGGAATGATCTGGGGTGATGACGACACTCGCTTTCTGAAGCTCTTCCGAGGGGTGAGCCAAGGGAGAATGCCGCTCATCGGGCTCGGCGAAACGTGGACGCACTGGATCTACGTGGTGGACCTTGCGGATGCCTTCCTCCTCGCGCCGACAACGGAGGCAAGCCTCGGAGAGGCGTACCTCGTCGCTGGAGAGAAGCCGATTCTGATGACGGAGGTTTTTCAGACACTCTCGAAGCTTGGTGGAAGGGAATCTTACAAGCTTCGTATCCCTGCTCTTCCGGTTCAGATTCTCGGCTCTATCGTCGAGTCGATCTGCCGGCCTTTTGGAATTGAACCGCCTATATTTCGGCGACGTGTCGACTTCTTCGTGAAAAATCGCGCTTTTAAGACCGACAAGGTGAAACGGGACTTCGGCTTCCGCTCAAGATACTCGTTCGAACAGGAGGCGGCGCGAATCTTTGCTGCTTATCGAGAGGCTGGGCTTCTCCGCAGCTGACCCCATACGGCTCTTCCCTGCTCTGAGTGGAGCGAAGGCTCCAGCAAATGCTGTGAAAGGCGTTTGTCCCGGAAGTGAACACGAGTGCAATTCCGCGTTGAATCGGGGGGTGCCTGCCGAGCAGTGTCCGACGTTTCTCGGAAGCTTCGAATCCCCGTTCACGAATCCCCGACGTGGGGATTCGTGAACGAGGCGGGCGGACATTGGATGCGACAGCATCATCAGTGTCCGCAGCGCTACCTTCAGTGGTTCTTCTTTCTTATCCGCCGCAGGTCGTTGAGTTGCGCGGGAGGCTCTTGATCGCCTTGAGGTTCTGGATCT
>JADYYL010000104.1 GCA_020853655.1 Deltaproteobacteria bacterium | reverse complement strand
TCGTTTGGCATGCCAGTGCGAACCGTTCGAGCCGATGTGCATGTCGTCACTGACTTCGGGCCGCTGTTTGGCGTGATGACGTCGACCGACGAGGGCACGTTCGGGACGATTCTCGATCAATCATCGTCCACCCCCATATATTTTCAGATTTCACCGCGGGATCAGGGAGCGGCGCCGCGAGTCTCACGGAGTCACTCCCTGGAGCATCAGGTGGTGCGAGTGACCGAGGGCGATCTCCAATCTCCGGGGCACTGTGAGGAGCTGGAGAGTCCTTCGACGACTGCCAAGGCATCGTCATCGGCGCGGTCATCGGCTCCCCAAACTGACGCCCTGACATTCGGTTGGCGCGGGCTCGATATGATGGTGATTTCCCCAACGGAGTTTACCGCTCGCCGATCTGACGCGCAGGTCGTCGGTCAAGTGTTGAACACGATCGAAACAACAAACTTCTTTTTCGAATCGCTCGAAATTGTCGTGCAGCTTTCCGCGCTCCAGATTCTCCGAGATGATCAGTTCGATATCTACGAGGTTGCGTCTGCATCTGATGACCCATATCTCCTGCTCGACACGGTGCAGTATGAGTGGCGCTCGAAGCCGCTGCCAAGCCGGGATGCGATCGCCGTATTCTCGCGCCGCATCTTAGGTGGGGTCTACGGTCTGGCGTATACCAGTTCGACCTGCGTGAATCCGGAATACTCCATTCTGTTTGCGAGCCAAGGTGGCTCCGACACGCACGCAGAGCTTGCGCTCGCGGCAACATTTGCGCACGAACTCGGGCACCTGGTCGGCATGAAGCATGATGGAACGAAGTATCCTTCGGGCGCTTCATTGATGTTCCCTGTCGCGCTTCCGATCGTGACGGGCTTCTCTCCTCTTTCGATCGCCCAATTCCAGTCGTTCGCGGGGCACGGGCAGCGAGGAGGTGAATGTCTGGAAGCACGAGAGGCCCCTACGATCCCGAGTGGGATTTCAGCGGCTGTGCGAAACGTGACGCTTCGCGAAGGAGAGCGTTTTCGAGAGGCGGTTCGTTTCAGCGGCCTCAGCCAGCCGGTGTGGTACTCGGTCAATCGACTCCCCAAGGGTGCGGCGTTTGACCCATCCACGGGAGCTCTGAGTTACGAGCCGCGCTATGATGTCGCATCGGTAGCGCGGCCCCGGCGCCGCGTGAGTGTGGAAGTCACTGCCCATCACGCAACTGGGTTAAAGACGACGAAGATTGTTTTCGATGTCCAAAACGTCAACCGTCCGCCGACGCTCCGTTCCACTGCGCGCAGTAACACGATCGACGCGAAGCCCGGAAGTATCGTGCGATTCGCCGTCGCCGTGAGAGATCCTGACGCCGGTGACACTGTATCGATTGGCTTCCGCTCGAAACGTTTGTTCCGCGCGCTTGGGGGCGAGAAGCGCTTCTCCCGGAGCGGCAACCGTTTTACGGTGGAGTGGGCCGTGCCCCGTCGGTTCCGCGGCGACGTGCCGCTCGAGTTTGGCGCCAGAGATTCGGCTGGTCAGAGTTCCGTGCTCGCTATTCGGATTCGGGTTGCGGAGTAACCATCTGCGGACTTGCCGTTGCGTTCTGGACGGGCGGCGCAACAAACATCTTCCTGACGGCTTTTTCGGAATGCGACCTCGAGGTCGGGCACGCTCGCATCCAGCGACTGCCCGTGAGGGCTATTCCTGTTCTTGAGCGTCTGCGCAGGGTTTTTACCGTCCTGCTCGGCCGCTCCTCTTCGTTCCCTCCCGACCGAAACTCAGCACCGATCCGGAATAATTCACACGGAAATCCGGGTCATTTGTATGCCTTGTCGTTCCGATACCAAGTCGTCTATGCTGAGCCCTCTGTTTGGAGAGAATTATGGCCCATGCAACTTCCGACCTCGATCCCTGCGCCGTTGACGGCCACTACCACAAGCTCGCGTATGTGTGGTTTGTGTGTGTTGTCATCATCGCGGCGCTCATGACGTTCTATCTCGCTCGGATCGATCGTTGGATGTACGACACTAACGGCCAATATCTCGATGACGCTAAGTATCGGGAGAATCGGGTCGGAGCGACCGGGATCGCCACAGAGTTTGTCGACCCTCGAAAGAGCGGTGATTTCACATCCGCGGAGCGCGCGCTCGGTCGATAGCACGGGCGGAGACGACGTGCTTTCGTCAGAGGTTCCTTTCGCGATTCTTCTTTTTGTTCGTTTATTTCTCTGCGAGTTTGAGCGGCAGTGATGCAGATTCCTACGAACTTCAAGCGCGCTTTCACGACTGACATGATTCACTCGGCGGTGACTCGGGTGGGTCGGCAAGTAACGGAGTGGGCAATCGACGCAGAGCAGAGGACGGGCGAGCAGGTCCTCGCCGTTTGCGTGCTTCGCGGTGGGGCGCCGTTTTTCGTCGACCTCCTCCGTTCCGTCGAATGCTCGATCGAACCAGCATATTGCCGAACCTGGGCGTATTCGTCCGACGTCAACAACCAGATGGTCTCGGGGAAGGTTCGCGTCTCGGTCGAAGAGGTCGTCGCGGGCAACCGCGCGATCGTCATCGTTGATGATATTTGCGACACCGGCGCAACGCTTGGAAAGCTTCAGCGAGTGTTTTTGGATCTCGGTGCGGCGGAGGTGAAGTCTGCGGTGCTCATTCACCGCATGGTGGAGAAGTGCGCGTTCCGACCGGACTGGTCCGCTTTTGAATACAGCGGCGACGAGTGGTTCGTCGGCTATGGAATGGAAGATCGGAATCGGTATTCGAATCTTCCCGAAGTCTATACGATCCTCAACTCTTGAGCGGAACGCGCTCCAACGTGTCGACTCTGCGCTCCTTTTTCGTCTGTCTGCGACCGTCGATGCGCTGGCGGTTTCATCTCCTTATGGAGAGCGGAACCCTTCATGAGCGCATGTCTGCACGGCGCTCACTTCTCCGAAGGATGCTTCAGAACTGTCCCGCATGGCCTCGCGGGCACGTCGAGCTGGGGCTTGCCGAGCTTGAGTCTATCCGCACCGGAGGTGCGGCCTCTCCGGGTTCGACCCATGTGCTCACTTTGTGTGGGCAAGCCGCGCTCTCTCTTCTCCGCGGCGAATCCGATGCGCAACCCCTCCGCGATCAAGCAGAGCTTCTCCAGGCACTCGGCAGTTATTACTCACGTGATTTCGAGAAGGCGCTCTCGTCTCTTCAGTCCTGTGTGACGAGTGCTACGCTCCCGGATGCGCTGCGAGCAGTGGCGCACGAATACGCCGGGCTCTCCGCATTCATTCTCGAGGACCGGGAGGCAGCGTTGCACTTTTTGACGCCGGTGCCGGAGTCACATCTCAGTGGGGAGGCGAGGGACGTTCTGCGGAGACTTCACGAATCTTCATCGACCCCAACCGACTCGGGAAGCCCGGATTAGGTCTTACCGCATTCCCCGTCACTTTCCGGACAGGAGCGCTGCGGGAACGAAGCAATAGGTCTGATACTGTTTCCAGTAGGCGATGCAAACATAGCCTAGCGGAGCGAGCCGCGGGAACAACGCATCGAAGTTGCCCTCAACAACGATCGTGGGACGGCAGCGACGAATCGTTTCTGAGGCGCCCTCGATGACAGCGAGGTCATCTCCCTCAACGTCG